>CATYUF010000055.1 GCA_958413095.1 uncultured Clostridium sp. | reverse complement strand
TGCTCATTGTATGTTCACCTGCCTTGGATAAATCATATCTGTTACCAACTACTACTTTTTCATACTGCTTTCTAATATTTCTCATAATATAATTCCTCCATGTGTTAATTTATAGTTGATGTTTTGGTGTTGCCATTAAATGAATAAAGCTTTCTTCTCCTTTCTAATTGTTAGCACTTATTTCACCAATAATTATTGGATTTCCTTTGCCATAGGAAAAGCCTTCTAATCTTTCTAATGAAATTTCGATTCCTCCTTCTATACATTCCTCAAAGTATTTTACAGTATCAGATGATACAATAAACATGCGATTAGTATTTTTAATTACAGATCCCTCTGCTTTGAAAAAGTAATCTCTGTCCATTGTAAAAATACTCTGTTCTTTAAAAGTTTTAAGTTTTTTTGTCTGTGTGCATAGTCTGTTTAAAACTTTCCCTCCTCTGCTTGTATAAACCATATCGCTACCAGTATTTATCCAAAAAGTTTTCTTCTTTTTAGGAAAACAGCATATCGCAGTTAGCGACATACAAACCTTTTGTGAATCAATTAATTTAGACTTTTCATAATCCCAAGCCACTATTAATGGTTTTTTCAAGGATTCATATCTAAATTCTGATTCGTGAGTTATCCGATTGATACGGTCATATCTTTGAGTCCATACATCATACAATGTAGAAAGAACCTTATTTGCAACCTCCTCCATAGTTGCTGTCATCGAGACGTTTGATTTTACAAATCCAATGAATTGTACATCTTCATTCTCAACTTTCAAGAAAACTGCCTTTTCCATTTTGTCACTAGTCATAATTTTGCTATTCATAACGCATTCTCCTTTATTTTGTAATATTGTTTTTAGGTTACATTTGTTCACTTGCCTTTCCCCAAGTGCTTATTCTAAATTAAGTTAACACATTTATTTTAACATAAAATGGAAGGCTTGTCAATTTTATGTTGAGTTTACCTGTATTTAAAATATCAGTACAAATTAACTAGGTACAATATTAAAATATTTTACTATATTTAGATTAAAAAAATTAATAAAAACTGTTGACTTTTTTCACATTTAATTATACAATAAATTTGACAATAGAGAAGAAAAGATGTATAATATATAGAATAAACACATAAAATAGTTAATAAATATCTTATGATATTTTATATAAAAGCTCTGTTAATCTGTTTTAACGGCTACGATTTATTCGCGGTCTAGGATTAACGGAGCTTTCTTTTTATTTATTATTTCCTTTTTGACTTGCTTTTTTAGTAAGTGTTTTATCAAAATGAGAATATTTAGAAATAAAATTCCAATGTCTATATTGATGTTTCCATATATTAGTTACATCTCCATCATTACTTGTAGACATACCAACATTGAAACCCTTTCTAATTTCTCTTATATTCTTATTTATTACTTTATATAATTTTTCTTTTGCAATTGTTCTTTTAGATCTTTTTCCTGTTTCTTCATCTTTTATTTTATCAAAATCATTTAATTTAAAATTCATAGAGCCTAATATAATATCCATACATTGCTGAATAACATGTCTTTTAGAGTCTATCTCAACTATTTCCGTTATTTCAGTATTGTTTTGTTTTAATTCATAATTATATCTAAACATACTATTTTTTAACCCTTTTTTCTGATTTTCAGAACAAGGCAAATCATCTAAATATAACGAAAAATTAACTTTATTTTTAAATGGTGTATTATTACTAAATTTTAATCCGAAAGCATCTTTCAAAAAATAATAATACAATATGCTATATTCATTGTCAGTTTGCTCTTTTGTTAGTCCATCAGAAACAAAAGCATTTTGTGCAAACATAATTCTTACTTTTATTTTTCCATCTTTTATAAATTTAAAAAACAAATTTATCATTTCTATGTATTTATCTAAATAATTATCTGTAACTTTAGTCCATTTAATTTCACCTTTTAAATTCAATTCTTCTTTTTTATTATTAAGTGATTTTTCTATTAAATTAACATCTGACAAATTAATTAATGCTCCGACCATAAAAATTACTATAATATTTGCCATTACTTACAGATTCATCTGCATAAATTCTATATGTTACATTTTTCATTTACATCATTTCCTTTTATTGTTGATTTAACCATTCCATATATTGCTCTTGTGTCAATTCTCCATTATTTATTTTTTCTTTTAATTCAATATTTTTTTGTTTAAATTTTTCAAATTCATCTTCATATTGTTTATTATCTGGATTTCTCCTAGTTCTTAGTAATAATTTTTGATAAACATTTCTATAAATTCTCAAATCATCATTTAATTGCATTAATTTTTGTTGAGTTCTAAAGTGTCCAACTTCTTTACAGGTTTTACCATTTTCATAAATGTTACTGCAATATATTTCATCTGATCTATTATCTGGTACAAAATATTTACCACAATTTTTACATTGTTTTATTTCCATATTATCTATTGAAGTAATCTCTAATAATTCAATAATAAAGCTTTGAATTATATTTGTACTTGTAAAACAATAAGGAGATAAATTATCTTTATTTACATGTTTAGCTATTTCTTGAGCATCATCTTCTTTAGTAATTGAAAATGATGTGAAATTCCCAAAATTATTAAAACATATCTTTAAATTTTTAGAATCATATATTTTTAGAACTTCAGATGTTTTTTTACTATCTCTTAATATATGCAATCTTTGTGATGGCGATAAATTGCTCAATTCTTCTAAATCATTTAAATTATAAATATATTTAATATCTTCTATAAATGCTTTTTTAAACTTTTCTAATTTGTTCCCTGTATTATTTATAACATTATTTATCATATCTTGATATTCAGTTTTATCATAATATTGATAAATTGGAATATTAGATAAATCTGCAATAGTTGTTATACTATATTTATCAATAAATGTTTTTACACTTTCTAATGAGCAAAAATCTGTATTTAGAAAATCGCATAATTGAACACCTAATTTTATTTTTTCATATTTGTTATAAAATCCATATGTTTTATGTTTTTCATTATATTTAAAAGATTGATATGCAATCATTTTTATTTTATTAGTTTTATCAATAAAAAATTGATTATTAAAATGTATCTTTATTCTTTCCATGTATACCCCTATTTTCAAAAATGTTATTTTTCTCAAAATATTTTATCATAAACTATTGACTTTAGCAATACTTCATGGTATTATTATGTTAGTTTTTAAAACAAACCAGTACAAAAACTAACTTTTATAGACTAGTACATTGAAAATTGAATACCAGTTGTTAGATACAAAATAATGATACACTTACATAGTCACAGCTTGAGTGGTTTAAAAGTACCATCGCACGCAATGAATGTAATTCGGACGGAGTCGGAATGGTGAAAATCCAGTGGAGTAATATAACTATTACCATCTAGTAATTCCCAAATGCTGAGGGACAGGAATAATATCGGTATAAAAAAATCGAAAGGAGGAATTAAACATGACAAATAATGAAGTAGAATTTTATTCGACAGCAGATATAAGAAGAATAATGGGTATTGGAAATAAAACTTGTTTAGACTTATTTAATAGAGCTGACTTTCCTTGTGTTAAATTTGGAAAATCTTTTAAAGTTGCCAAAGATGCTTTCAAACAATATGTTAGTACAAGAAAAGTATTCCAATAACAAAAAGGAAGATTTAAATATGCACCATTTAAACCTTCTAAATACTATTAAATCTATGTAATGCAAGAAAACTCTTGCTATAGTATTAAAATAATTATACACAAAATAATCAATTATATCAAGAGTTTTCCTAAAATTTTCAGGAAAGGAAAATACAAAATGAACAAAATAAAAGGAATAACATCAGGAACTTATTTAGAAAAAAAGACTAAAAACAAGGATGATAAAAAATTCAAAAAAGAAGAAATATGTAATAAATGCAAATATAAAGACATTTGTAAATATAGAAAAATAAGCAAATTCAAAAATGGAAAAACATTTGCCAATAATGTAGAATGCGAATATTTTTATTTCTCTATCAGTGCAAAGGCAATATTAGCAATAGGTAGAGATACCACCATAGGAAAAAGAATGACAAAAACATTTATTGCTGAAACAGAAGAAAAAGCATTTAATTTGGCTTTAACTCATAAACTTGAACTAGAGAAAAATGGTAAGATACGCATAATTACAAAAAGTAATAAAACAATTGTCGATTTAGTGAGCAGTGTTTTAGCAGAAGATTTTAAATTAGGCAAAATCAAACAAGGAACTAAAAAAAGAAAATCAGATTCATTGAAAAAAATTGAGAAAGAAAAATTTGCTAATATTCCTATTGTAAAAGTCAAAAGAGATGATATCGTAGAATATTTAGAAACTTTAAAATCCTATTCAGAAAGTACAATAAAACAAATATATGAGTTAATTTGTATGGCTTTTAGACAAGCAAGTTATGAAAATATAATAACAAATAATTTTATGGAAGGTTATAAAAGAGTTGAAAAACCTAAAAGCGAATATATCAGCAAAGAAAGAAAAACGCTAACCATTAATGAGCAAAAAAAGTTAGTAGATTACTTATATAATGTTGATTATAATGAATGCCATCATAAGTATTTATTGCTTTTACTACTAACTACTGAAATACGAATTGGCGAAGCATTAGTTCTTGATTATGAAAAAGATATTGACTTGAAAAATGGAAAAATTTATATTAGAAGAACTCAAACAAAAGATTTGTCTAGACAAGCAATAATAGGAGATACAACAAAAACATATAATGGAAAAAGAACTTTAACAATTAATGATATTACTAAACCTATATTGCAAAAAGCAATCGAAAATAAAATTGATAATAAAGATCATTTGTTATTTTGCAAACCAGATAAAACAATGTATATTGAAAATACAATAAATAGTAGCTTAAAGAGAATTGCTTTAAAATTAGGATTAGGTATTTATGAAGATATAGATAAAAACGTGAAATCTGTAACTAAAACTGATGTGCATACACATATGCTACGAGGAACTTTTGCAACAAGATGTGCTGAAGCAAAAGTTGCACCAGCTGTATTAAAAAAGATTTTAGGTCATAAAGATATTTCTGTTACTATGAAATACTATGTTGATGTAGATCCAGAATTTGTGAAAACTGAAAATAAAAATATGGAAGATTATTTGAAGTCACAAAATATCTTTGGTGTCGGCTTAAACAAAGAAGCTTAAAGAATTTGAAAGTACAAATGAAAAGATACGGAAATCTGTGAGTATTTTATAAAATTATTACTTACAGATTTTCGGAAAAATGTTTTGGAAAGAATATTATAAAACTTTAAAGTTGTTGATATACAAGAATTACGGCATTTTTTAAAGGCACCTCACCTCGACCAGAAAAAGGAGCTTTTTGAAAGCTCCTTAAATTGTTTTTGGGCTATTTTCAGCCCTTTTTCTTTTCTCAAACTTTTTCAAAATTTCTCTATATTTGTGTTACTGCATTCAAAATTACATTCAGCTAAAATATATTGAATGTTTAGCATATAATTAATCATTAAAACATTTAAAGATTTTATAATATTATTTATGTAAGAATCTTTTTAGAAACATCAGAATTTTTTTATACCATTTTTCTTTATCATATTTAACCATTGCCAATTGTGTTTTTTCATCATGTCTACTTACTTTATTAGCAAACAATTTGTCTAGGTTATATTTTTCACTAATATGCTTTTGATATTCTTTTTCACTTTCATTTAATAAATCTAAATATTGCTTTTTCTCTTCTGGAGTTTCACACCAATAATTGTAACAAATCATACTAATTAATCCATAAGTTTCATCTTTTAAATGTAAATCTTCTATATTTGCATTATGGTCAAAGTTACATTTATAATTTTGGTCAGCATTTTTTTCTAAAAAATTCATAAGTTCTTTTGGTATTTTGCTTATTTCTTCATCAGAAAAACCTTTAAGAAAATATAGTAATTCTGACATAGCAATAGCATAATTTTTATCTACCACTAACATCAAATCCTTTCATAGTATCTATAGCTTTTCCTAGTAATTCTCTATATTTTGTTTTTATATATGAAGTGCTTTTTTCTAGCAAGCTTATTCTACAACCACCAGCATGTGTTTTTATGTGGTTTATTTTCTGATATTTTTCTTCTTCTCCTTTTGTTATTGTGCGTTTACCTAAATCTGGAGCATCTTCTTCATAATCTTTATCTGTTTTATATAATTCTTTTGCATATTTCATAAAATCATCTAATCTACTCAAATCTACATCTTGCATTTTATCTCTATAATTATTATAAGCTTCAATTGCAAAAGATAAAGCATCAGTTCTTCCATGATTAGTTTCAATAATCTTAAGTCTATTAGAAGATATTGTTCTTTCTCCTATATGAGTATTCATATTCCAATTATCTTGTTTAAATGATGTGAAATCACTATAAGGACCATACATCCACTTCATTACTTTATTTGGATATGTTGGTTTCCATTTTTGTTGACCATTTTCGTATTTTTTCATCTCTTTTTTATAACGTTCGTATTCATCAACCTTCTTTTGGTCAATTCCATTAAAAGAAAAATCACTTGTTTTTGGATTTTCTCCTTCTTTTAAATCAACTTTAAAATACATTCTTTCTTTGAAATCTTTATATATTTTCTCATAAGTTTTATCCATTAATTTTTTATCAATGGATTTATATGGTGGAATATATTCTGATTGATTTTTTTCAGCTAACCTATTATACTCCCATCTTATCCATACATCTATAGCTTTTAACATTCCATCTATTCCATATGAAAAATATATTGTTGGATTTTCTTTGTCATTTACAGCCTCATTTTCGCCTCCTGCTACAGCTTGAAGGCCATTTTTTTCTATACTTTCTCTACTATCTATTCGACTGAAATGAAAAAAAGTATGTTCATAATTTAGTTCATTACTTTTTATATAATTCATTACTACCTCCAATTAGTAGTTATTTTACTAAAATTATACAATAATAAATGCTTTAGTGTAAAGCAATTTATTATATTTTTTTAAAGTTCTTCCTCATCTTCAAACCAATCAAAACCACTAGAATTAGCTTTCTTCATTGCATATTCTTTCATAGCTTGTTTTGATAAAGTCTTATATATTCTAATTTTTCTTTTAGGTCTATGATTTATTTGTGAGTTAGAAACCATATTGCTGATAGCAATAATCCCACCAAGAATGTTATTAACCCTGTTTTCCATTTTATTTTGGAAATCTTGCTTTTCTGTTCTTCTTCCGTTTCTTTCAATTCTTGTTTCAAGTTGTAAAATTAATCTTTCAATTTTTCCTCTACCAATTTTTTCATTTCCTCGTTCATTTGAATATTGTCCTTTAATAACTTTTCCTGTGTATCTTGTACTTTCTTTTTCATAATTGTTATATCTTCTACTATTGCTTGTTCCATTTGATATAAATCCTTGATTATCTCTGGCTCTATTAGATAATAATCCATCTTTACTATTGATGGAACTACTTGATTTTCTTGTATCTGTCCAATTAACTTGATATCCTAATTTATTCATATTTTTTATAAACTCTTCTTTTGTATTACTTTCTGATAATGATAAATCAATTGCATTCATTAATTTAAATTTCCAACTTTTACCTTGCTTGGATACTCTATATTCATTTCTTTTTATATAATTTGTTTTTTCTTTTTTAGGAATAACTGAAGCTCCAATTTCTAAACATAATTTATCAGAGTAATTTTTTATATACTGTAAATCTTTTTTGCTCATTTGAATTTTATATCCATTTTCAAATGATACAGAATTTATAACTAAATGATTGTGCAAATGATTTTTATCAATATGTGTTGCAACTAATACTTGAAATCCATTAAAAGTATTTGCTAATTTAATTCCAACATTATGAACTTGTTCTGCAGATAAATTATCTTTAGGATCAAATGATTGAATAATATGTATATATTGTCTGCCATTATTTTTGTGATATAGATTTTTTGTGTATAGCATTTCTTCTAAACAACTTTCAGCTAAACAGTCTTTTCCTGTAATTAAACTTGCATTTGTTTTTTTATCTTGTGTAACATAGCTTATAATTCTTTTTATGTTTGCTTTTGAACTAATTGCTTCAATAATTGCCATATATTATTCACTTCCCGCAGTTCCTTCAAATCAATTACCGTAATTATTTTTTCGTTTGCAAGCCTTGTTAATTGATTAATGTTATTTCCTATTCTTTCCTATTCTTCTAAGTTCAGTATCTACTTTATCTAGTCCATTTACAATAACAATTTTATCTTTTAAACAAGAACTAACAATAAATTTTGTAATAGTCATATTTAATTTTTTTGCTTTAGATTCTATTATACTTTTTTCTTTTTCAGTTAATCGTATATTTATTTTTTTATCTTTAGGCATTCTATTCCTCCTCGTTTTCCCTAAAACAAATTAAAGGGGTTTGGGTTCTCCCAATTTTTGCAAGCTCTATTTGTAGTACTTGTACTTACAAATAGGAAGTATATATTTGCTATTTTAATTACTGTTATTTACAAAATTTAATTGATTATTATTCAAATAAGTATTTACTTTTTTAAGTTCATCTTCTTTAAATTTTTTAAACTTTCTAAAACTTTTATATAAAAAATATTTAATTTTACCATTTATAGAAACAATGGCAATTTGAATAAATTAAAAAAAGAAATTACAAAGGGAACTAATGATGGAATTACTTTTTTGGATATTTTTGAATTATTTGTAGAAGATAATAAAAGAGTAATAATGTTTAAAATACCAGCAGCTATGGGAATTCCAACAACATGGAGAGGATTTGCTTATGATAGAAATGATGAGGATTTAGTTCCTTTAAATCAAATGAAATCTGATCAAATTAAGTCAACAATGAATTTCGATTGGTCAAGACAGATTATAGAAGGTTTGACAGTAGATGATTTAGACAAAGAAGCCATTTTAAAAGCAAGAGAACAATTTAAAAAGAAAAATGAAGATAAAGAAATTGCTAAAGAAGTGGATAATATGGATGATATTACATTTCTAAATAAAGCGAAGGTTTTATTAAATGGTAAAGTGACTCGTACAGCTTTACTATTACTTGGAAAAGAAGAAAATAGTTATTTGTTTGAAGATTTTATTCCGCAAATAACATGGAAATTGCAAGAGAATGGAGAAATTTTAGATTATGAACACTTTACAATTCCATTTTTAGTAAATGTTGAAAAAGCAAAAAATAAAATTAGAAATTTAAGATATAGATATATGGTTAATGAAATAACATTATTTCCAAACGAAGTGAATCAATATGATAATTATACTTTAAGAGAGTTATTAAACAATGCAATCGCTCATCAAGATTACAGAAAACATGGTAGAATAAATATATTAGAAATGAAAGAAAAATTAATTTTTATAAACGAAGGAACTTTTATTCCTCAGAATGTTGATAAATTTTTACTAGATGAAAGTTATGTTCCTCCATATTATAGAAATCCGTTTTTAGCAAATGCAATGGTTAATTTAAATATGATTGATACTGCCGGAAGTGGTATAAGAAGAGTATTTAATAATCAAAAGCAAAAATTCTTTCCTATGCCTGACTATGATTTATCAGTAGAGGGAAGAGTAAAGGTAACTTTGTATGGAAAAATATTAGATGAAAAATATACAAAAATGCTTTTTGAAAAAACTGATTTAGATATTGGTATTGTAATGCTATTAGATACAGTTCAAAAAGGAATACATATAACAAAGCAACAGTCTGATTTACTAAAAAAAGAAAAATTAGTAGAAGGAAGATATCCAAACTTATATATTTCTAAAGAAATTTCAGAAATAACAGATGAAAAAGCAAAATATATAAAAAATCGTGGATTAAGTAATGATATGTATAAACAAATGATAGTAGAATTGATAAAGACATATGGTAAAGCAACAAGAAATGAAATAAATGATTTGTTACTTGATAAAATGCCAGAATTCTTATCTGAAGATAAGAAAAAAAGAAGAATTAAATATTTATTAATTGAATGTTTGCAAAATAAAGAGAAAAAAATAAAAAATATTGGAAGTCGTACAAATTCTATATGGGTTTTAAATAAAGATAATTAAATATTTAAAACT
>CATYUF010000054.1 GCA_958413095.1 uncultured Clostridium sp. | reverse complement strand
ATCTCTTATTCAATTTTTTTCTAAAATTTCCCTACTAAAAGTTTATACTAACAATAATAGATTATTTATTTTAAATTTTAAATTATTATAAAATGAATAGTAACGAATTGTAATGCATGATTTTTTTCAAAATATAAAGAAATTTTGGTTAGCAACAATGCTAGAAAAAGTAAAAATCTACAAAAAAGAAGTTTAATAAATGTAGAAAAAGAGACAGTTTGAATATTCAAAATACTAAATAATTTTGATATTTTAACTGTCTCTAAAGTAAGATAAATCAATGGATATAGACACAAGAAAAAATTTTATGTTTTTATCCAGATTTAGTAATTTTTTCTAAAATAAATTTAGAAAAATTGACTGTGAGTGTTTTCAAATTAGGAAAATAATTTTTTATTTTATCCTTTTACGATATATATTTAATACGATAGCCTCAGAAGATAGTTATAAGGCTATAAGCTAGGGTGAAGAAATTCAACACCATCTTCATTGATGAGTCCACACAAAAGACAATCTTTATCCCATACTATAGATAGTCCGTTGGGTTGAAAAATTTCTATCTTACCATATTTTGGAGAAACTAATTCAACACCTTTTTCATTGATGAGTCCACACAAAAGACAATCTTTATCCCGTACTATAGATAGTCCGTTGGGTTGAAAATATCCTATCTCACCATATTTCGGAGAAAGGACTTCTTCTCCTTTTTTATTGATAAGTCCATATAGCCAATTAAATTCTTTCACTAATATCAGACCATATTCTTCAAAGTTGAACTTTTCTATCTGAAGATAAGGCCGAAACTCTCCTGTTTCTAATTTTAATACAGGGATTCTCATAACTTTTACTTCCATAAATACACTCTCCTTTTTACTTTGCTTATTTAGGTTACATAAAAATTATAACTTAATTATAAAAGTATGTCAACTTTTTACAAAAAAATAAATTAATAAAATATGCAAATGCAGTAATTTAAAAAAATAATATGGAAAAGATAGTATTATTTATACATAGTATATTATAAAACAGTTAAATCTATATTTTTCTATAAGCATAAAATCAAGAGAAAAAACAAGCAATAAAGAGAAAAAGGGAGAAAAATAAAAATGGAATTAAAAATTTAAAAATTAATAAAAAAAATAAATGGTAAATCAACCAAAATAAAGTATACATAATTTGATATTGGGAAAGATATGTAGTATAATATAGAATAGTCGCGCTAAAAGGAGAGTGAATATATATTTTAAACAGAAAACTAAAAATCTATACAAAAGAGTTTTTAAAATATTTTAACATTACGATTATAGCTTTTGGTTTAGCGGTAGCGATTATATTAATAAAATATAAACCAATGTATAAAGTAAGTATATCAGGTGAAGAATTAGGATATGTAGAAAGTAAACTCGCTTTAGAAGAAAGTGTTAAAGAAGATATTATAAATGATAGCAATAAAAATGTAGAAACAGTAGATTTGAAAGAACAACCTATATACGAGTTAAAACTAGTAAATAGAACTGAAAATACTGAGAAAGATAAAATAATTGAAAAAGCAAAAGAAGATGCAACAGTAACATATAAATATTATGAAGTAGCCTTAAATAATAATGTAGTAGAAACTGTTGACACAAGTAAAGAAGCAGAAGAGTTAGTTAGTGAAATAAAAAATGATGGAATCAATGAAAATATCAATTTAAGTATAGTTGAGAAATATACAAGTAATAGTGAAGAAATAAAAACTAATGACTTAGAAGTTGCTAAAAGAAATATAGAAAATAAAGTTTCTGAAACCATAAAAGAAATAGAAAAACAAGAAGAAGAAGAAAATGCAATAGCAGATATAAATGGCATAAAATTAGCAACACTACCAGTAACTGGTACAATTTCTTCTAGATATGGTGTAAGTAGTAGAATAAGAAAGTCTAACCATACTGGATTAGATATTGCAGCAACAACAGGAACACCAATTAAAGTAATGGCAGATGGAGTAGTTACAAATGCAAGTTATAGTGGTTCATATGGAAATCTAGTAAAAGTAGATCATGGAAACGGAGTTGAAACTTGGTATGCACATACTAGTAAGATGTATGTAAAAAAAGGTCAAGAAGTAAAAGCAGGAGATGAAATAGCAGCAGTTGGTTCAACAGGAAATTCAACAGGTCCACATTTACATTTAGAAATAAGATTAAATGGAGAACATATAAATCCACAAAAATATGTATACAAATAAAAAGTATTATAAATGAATAAATCACTTTAAAGTGAAAGTTCATTTATAATACTTTTTAATTTTATCTATATTTGTAAGAAAATATATAAAAACAAAATTTTTATAAGAAAAGCTATCGAGGGACCTTTTTAAAGGTCACTGTTACTTGTTGTATAGGGAAAAATCTTATATAAGGTCAAAATAAAACTGATTTTTACTATACAATAAAAAATATGACAAATTAAAGAAAACAATATATAAAATAAATTTTTAAAACCATTGACAAAACTATTGATTACTATATAATGGAACTATCAAAAGAAAAGGAGGAATTTTTATGCCAAACGAAACTAATATTGACGAGGAATTAAGAGTAAAAAAAATGATAGATGATTTAGTAGGAAAAGCTAAAATAGCCTCAAAGCAATATTTAGAATTAAATCAAGAACAAGTAAACAATATAGTCAAAGCTATGTCAATGGCAGGGTTAGAACATCATATGGAATTAGCTAAAATGGCAGTAGAAGAAACAAAAAGAGGAATATATGAAGATAAAATAACGAAGAATATGTTTGCAACTGAATATATATATCATAGTATTAAATATGAAAAAACAGTTGGTATAATAGATGAAAATGAAGAAGATGAATATGTAGAAATAGCAGAACCAGTAGGAATAATTGTAGGAGTAACACCAGTAACAAACCCAACATCTACAACAATGTTTAAATCAATTATTTCAGCAAAAACTAGAAATGTAATTATATTCGGATTTCACCCATCAGCACAAAAAAGTAGTAGTGAAGCAGCAAGAATTTTAAGAGATGCAGCAGTTAAAGCAGGAGCACCAGAAAATTGCATATTATGGGTAGAAGAACCATCAGTATTAGCAACAAAAATGTTAATGAATCATCCTGATGTAAATTTAATATTAGCAACAGGAGGAACTGGAATGGTTCGTTCAGCATATTCTTGTGGAAAACCTGCACTAGGAGTTGGACCAGGAAATGTGCCATGTTATATACATAAAACAGCGAAATTAAAAACTTCAGTAAATGATTTAGTAATGTCAAAATCATTTGATAATGGAATGATTTGTGCTTCAGAACAAGCTGTTTTAGTTGATAGAGATATTTACCAAGAATTTGAAAAATTAATGAAAGAATCAGGATGCTATTTTGCAAATGAGGAAGAAAAACAAAAATTAGCAAATAGTATGTTCGATTATACAGAAGAATACGGATATAAATTAAAATCACATGTTCCTGGACAATATCCATATATGATAGCAAGAGAAGCAGGATTTGAAGTTCCAGAAGATACTAAAGTTTTAGTAGTATATGAGGAAGGAATAGGAGAAGAGTATCCATTTTCAAAAGAAAAATTAAGTCCAGTATTAACATATTACATAGTAGAAAATGAAGAAGAAGGAATTGGAAAATCTGAAAAATTAATTGAATTTGGAGGATTAGGACATTCTGCTGTTATTCATGCTGAAGATAAAGAAACTGTATTAAAATTTTCAAAAACAATGAAAGCAGGAAGAATTATAGTAAATTCACCATCTACACATGGTGCAATTGGAGACATATATAATACAAATATGCCATCACTAACACTAGGATGTGGCTCATTTGGAGGAAACTCTACAACAGCCAATGTTTCATCAGTTAATTTAATAAATATAAAAAGAGTGGCAAATAGGAGGGTGAATATGCAATGGTTTAAAGTTCCAGAAAAAATATATTTTGAATCAGGTTCAATAGCATACCTAGAAAAAATGCCTAATATAGAAAGAGCTTTTATAGTAACAGATGAAGGGATGGTAAAATTAGGATATGTAGATAAAATTTTATATCATTTAAGAAATAGAAAACAATATGTTCATTCTGAAATATTTAGTAGTGTTGAGCCAGATCCATCTTTTGATACTATAATGAAAGGTGTAGAGGCTATGAAAGCTTTTAAACCAGATGTAATTATAGCATTAGGAGGGGGAAGCCCAATAGATGCTGCCAAGGGAATGTGGTTATTCTATGAACATGAAGATGCAGACCCAGAAGGCTTGAAATTAAAATTCATGGATATCAGAAAAAGAACATATAAATTTCCAAAACTAGGAACTAAATGTCAAATGGTAGCAATACCAACAACCTCAGGAACAGGTTCAGAAGTTACATCATTTGCAGTAATAACAGATAAAGAAAAAAATAAAAAATATCCATTAGCAGATTATGAGCTAACACCTGATGTAGCAATAGTAGACCCTGACTTAGTAATGAGTCTTCCAAAGACTGTAACAGCAGATACAGGAATGGATGTATTAACACATGCATTAGAAGCATATGTGTCAAATATGGCATCAGATTATACAGATGGTTTAGCAGAGAAAGCAACAGAATTAGTATTTGAATACCTAGAAAAAGCATATAATAATGGAAATGATAAAAAAGCTCGTGAAAAAATGCATAATGCAAGTACAATAGCAGGAATGGCATTTACAAATGCATTTTTAGGAGTAAATCATTCAATAGCACATAAAATAGGGGCAGAATTTCATTTACCACATGGAAGAATAAATGCAATATTATTACCATATGTAGTAAAATATAATTCGAGCAAGCCAAGTAAATTTGTATCATTCCCTAAATATGAATATTTTATTGCAGACCAAAAATATGCACAAATAGCAAAAAAAGTTGGATTAAAAGCAGATACTGTAGAAGAGGGAGTAAATAGCTTAATTAAAAAAATAAAAGAATTAAATAACACTTTAAATATTCCAAACTCATTTAAAGATGCAGGAATAGATGAACAAGAATTTTTAGCAAAAGTAGATATGTTAGCAGATAGAGCATTTGAAGATCAATGTACTACTGCAAATCCAAGAGTTCCACTAGTTAGTGAGATTAAACAAATAATGTTAGATAGTTATTATGGAAGATAAATAAAAAAGACTACTGTAAAATATAAAAAATATATTTTATGGATAGTCTTTTTTATAAAAATTATTGATTTTTATATACTAATTATGTTAATATAAATAAAATCTAAAAGTATATTAAGGATAAGCTCTTAGAGAAAGGATGAAACAATATGAAGGAGATATTAGGAAAATTCATTAATAAAAAAAAGAAAGAAGATGAAAAGGTAAAAGAAATAGTAGGAAATATAGAAGAAAAATTTAAAGAGACAGAAGAGGAAGAAGCAGCAACAAAACAGGCAGTTGAGGAAGCATTAAGAAAATTGGAGAAAAAACCAGGTCTAGCAGAAGCAGTTCTTAGAGAACTATTAGTAAGACAAAATATTTCTACATCTGTACCGGTAGAAACAATAAAAAATATTCCAGAAAGCGAAATACCGAACGATAAAGTTGTAGAAGTAGTAAAAAAATTATCTGATGAATTACCAGATAACAGAATGTTAGAAATAGCAGAAGAAACAACATTAGGATTACTAGGAAAACAAAAAATAGTTGAAGCAGTTTCAGACCCAAATAAAAAGAGAAAAAAACACGAAGAATTGAAAGTAAATGAATTAAATAAGATATATAAAGAACTTGACAAAGATATCGGAGAATTCAGAATTAAAGAAGAAATAGATAAAATATTACGAGTGATGCCAAAAATACAAAGTGAAACAATTATGAGGCTTATAAACCAAATTTTGGCTAAAAGAATGGTGTTGAATTATATGTGTTTTGATAGTACAATGCCAAGAAAATTTTCAGGAATAAAAAGTGTTGAAGAAATGTTTGAAGAAAATTTTCCCAAAATAGCTGAGAGTGAATACAAAAAAATGGCAAGAACAGATAGAGAAGAAGCAAAATATAAATTTAAAGAATCAAAATTTAGAGAAGACCTTTTAAAAGAAATAGCAAAAAATGTAGCAGAAAATTATAAGAAAAATGATTATAAAAGATTAGTAATACCACAGTCAGAAGAAATGAAACAAATAAGCCAAGAAGAGGAAGAAAAATTTATTAAAGAAATTGCACAAGCTGTTAAGGTAAAAGGAGGAAAACTCGATGCTTTATCAGAACTTGATGCAAAAGGACAAATAAGAGGAAATATCGTAGAAACTGAAAGTATAGGAGATTATGTAACAAAGATAGAAGAACTACCACCAAATATAAAAAATGAATTTATAGAACAAGGAAAAAAAATTATTACAGACCAAGATGTGTTAATTATAAGTAATTATTGTAACAAAGTAGGTTTATATCAATCATTAGCAGAATTAGGACAAAAACAGGCTGAAAAAGTAGTAGATACTTTACTACAAACAATTGAAAAAAGAAAAAAAATGACGAAAATAAAAAGCAATAAAAATATAGTATCAAAAGATGAAGTACCAAAAGTAAAATCAGCAAAGTTCAATAAAATAGAAGAAAGATAAGATATTAGGAGGCATAAGTAAAATTGCCTCTTAATATTTTTATATACCAATATATTAATTTTTTAATATAAAAATAATTCATCAAAAAGACACAAACAAAATATAAAAAGGAAACAATAATAATATAGAATACGCATATACTAAAGATAGAAAAAATAAAATCATACAAGGAGAAAATGCGTATGAAAAAGAAAAACAAAGAAGTAAACTTAATAAAAGTTGAAAACTTTTTAAACTATCAAGAAAAAGTTGAAACTAAAGGAAATACATTTCAAAAATTAATGCTAATATACCAAATGGCAATAAAAGAATTAGAAACAAAATTAGAAATACTAAAAGAAGAATTTAAAGTATTTTATGATTATGATTTAATAGACCATATAAATACTAGAGTAAAAAAACCAGAAAGTATAATTACCAAAATGAATAAAAAAGGATATGAACTTACATACAAAGACATGATAGAAAATATCAATGATATAGCAGGAATAAGAATAATAACACCAATAATAAAAGATATTTTTACAGTAAAAAAACTAATAGCCAAAATACCAGGAATAAAAGTACTGAAAGAGAAAGACTATGTTACAAAACCAAAAGAAAGTGGATATTCAAGTTATCATATGATTATCGAAGTACCAGTAACATTATCAAAAGAAATTATGTATGTAAAGGTAGAAGTACAAATAAGGACAATGGCAATGGATTTCTGGGCAAGTCTAGAACATAAAATGAAATACAAAGGAAAAGGTCAAATAACAAGAAAAGAATCTAAAGATTTAGTTGCATATGCAAAGATAATTAATAAATTAGATGGAAAAATAATGTTGATGAGAGAATAAAATATCAATAAATAGGGTAGTATGAACAAATATAAAAAAATTGAAAAATTATTTAATTGTTTATCTGAAAAATTTTCAAAAAATATTTAATTGCAAGTATAAGAAGATTAAAAAAATGAGGATTTAAGTCAAAAACTTCAAAAACCTCATTTTTTTTGAGCAACAAGAAGGATTTATGTAAAATGCGTCGAATAATATAATTACGGATAAATAATTGAAATATTTTAAGGAAAGTGAGGCTAAAATGGCAAGATATAGTGATGAAATTATTGATGAAGTAAGACAAAATAATGATATTGTAGATATAATTTCACAATATGTTCATTTAAAAAGAAGTGGAAGAAATTATTTTGGATTATGCCCATTTCATAATGAAAAATCACCTTCATTTTCAGTATCACCAGAAAAACAAATATTTCACTGTTTTGGTTGTGGAGTAGGAGGAAATGTATTTACATTTTTAACAAAAATTGAAGGTATAAATTTTGTAGAAGCGATACAAATGCTTGCAGATAGAGCAAATATACAATTACCAACATTGGAAAATAATCAAGACTCAGCAAGAGAAATACTAAAAGCAAAAGTATATAAACTAAATGAATTTACAGCAAACTATTATCATGAGAATTTATATAAACAACAAGCAAAAGAAGCACAAGAATATATAAAAAAGAGAAAATTAACAAATGATACATTAAAAGCATTTAAAATAGGCTTTTCAGGAAAATTTGATGAATTATACCAAGAACTAAAAAAACAAGGATTTGAAGAAAGAGAAATACTTGAATCAGGACTCGTAAATAAAAACGAAAGAGGACAATTTATAGATAGATATAGAAACAGATTAATGTTTCCAATATGTGATGTAAGAGGAAGAGTAATAGCTTTTGGAGGAAGAGTATTAGATGACTCAAAGCCTAAATACATAAACTCACCAGAAAATGTTGTATATAGTAAAGGAAGACATCTATTTGGTTTAAATGTAGCAAAAAAATATGACATAAAGAAAAAACTATTAATAGTAGAAGGATATATGGATGTAATATCTTTACACCAAAGAGGAATTCATAATGTAGTAGCATCATTAGGAACAGCACTAACCCAACAACAAGGATATTTACTAAGAAACAGTACAGAACAAATAATACTAAGCTATGACTCAGATGAAGCAGGACAAACTGCAAAATTAAGAGCAATGGAAATATTACAAAATATGGGATGTGATATAAGAGTGCTTCAAATAGAAGGAGCAAAAGACCCAGACGAATTTGTAATAAAATATGGAAATGCTAGATTTCAAAATGTAATAGACAGAGCAATTTCAGTAATAGAGTTTAAAGTAAAAATCTTGAGACAACAATTAAACTTAGATAGTACAAATGACAAGATTAAGTTTTTAAATGAAATAGCCAAACTAATATCAAAGATAGATAACAACATGGAAAGAGAAATCTATATAGAAAAAATTTCTAAGGAATATGATGTCTCAAAAGAAGCTATTTATGCTGAAGTAAATAAACTTACATACAGAGATACAAAAGATGCAAAAATACTAGAAAAAGCAAAACCTGTAATAAAAAAACACATGAATAATGATAATAATGTATCTGAAATAATAAAAAGAAGAGAAAATACTATATTATCAATATTGCTATTAGGAGATTTGAACATATATCAAATTATAAAACAAAACATTCCAGCAGAAGAATTTAAATATGAAATAGACAACAAAATTGCAAAAAAAGTGTATGAAGAATTTGAAAAAGGAAATAGTAATATAAATGCCATAATAGACAATTTAGAAGAAGAAGAACAAAACCATATTACAATGATAATGGCAGAAGATTATGGAATAGAAGATATTGAAAAAGCAATAGATGATATAATACAAAGTTATGAAAAAGAAAAGTTAAATGATAGAAAATATGAAATATTAGAATTATTAGAAAATGAAGAAAATCAAGATGAGAAAAAAAACTTAGAAAGAGAACTTAGCGAAATAATTATAAAACTTTCAAAAATTAAGTAGAGGTGAATTTGATGTCAAATAATAAAGAAGAATTAAAAGGAAATTTAGACGAATTAAATATGAAAAAACTAGAAGAAACTAGAAAGAAAGTAAAAGAAAAAGCAACAAATAATAAAGATACAGAGGAAAATGAAAAATTAAAACAAGAAAAAGTTAATAATATATTAAAAAAAGCAAAAGAAAAAGGAAAAATAACATATGGAGACTTAGCTTCAGAGTTAGATGATGCTAATCCAGAGCAAATAGACAAAGTATTTGATGCATTCGAGGAATTAGGTGTAAATCTTTTATCAGATGATATGGAAGAAGAACCAGATTTAGAAGATTTAAAAGAAGTTGAAGAATTAAAACTAGATGAAATAACAGATACAAGTTATGAAGGTATAAATGTAGATGACCCTGTTAGAATGTATTTAAGAGAAATAGGAAGAATACCACTATTAACCTTTGATGAAGAACTAGATCTAGCAAAAAGGATCTTAGAAGGAGATGAAGATGCAAAACAAAAATTAGCAGAATCAAACCTAAGATTAGTTGTAAGTATTGCTAAAAAATATGTTGGAAGAGGAATGCTATTTTTAGACTTAATACAAGAAGGAAACATGGGATTAATAAAAGCAGTAGAAAAATTTGATTATACAAAAGGATTCAAATTTAGTACTTATGCTACATGGTGGATAAGACAAGCAATAACAAGAGCAATAGCAGACCAAGCAAGAACAATAAGAAT
>CATYUF010000053.1 GCA_958413095.1 uncultured Clostridium sp. | reverse complement strand
AAACTAAAACGAAGTTTTTCATCTATGTATTTTTGAGTGTGCTATGCATACTATACATTATATTAAATTATAAATATTAAAAGATGCATATATAAATTTAAATATAAGTATAAATAAAAAATTTAATGAAATGTATAAAAATAAATAAATTGTAAAAAATATAAAAAAGTACTTGCAATATTATATTAAAAGTAGTATAATGGCAAAGTACAAACTAGAACATTAATAAGTTAATAATTTTCTGGTGATGATGACATTTAGGGTAATACCTGTTCCCATTCCGAACACAGAAGTCAAGCCTAAGTGTGCCGAAAATACTTGTGGGTTACCCTGCTGGGAAGATAGGTTGTTGCCAGATTTATATATATTCCTCTTTAGCTCAGTTGGTAGAGCGCTCGGCTGTTAACCGATAGGTCGTTGGTTCGAGTCCAACAAGAGGAGCCATGAACGATTTTCGTTGAACCATTTGAAAGTCTTGACATAAAAGAGTTTCAAAGTTTAGACAAAATCAAAAAAGAGAAAGAAGTTAGTTTGATTCTATAGACTAGCTTCTTTTTTGATATAAAAAACAAAAATCTCTAAGAAATTTATAAGTATTTTATGATGATTCTCGAAATCATGAAATTCGTTATTTAAATTTATAATTTTTTAAAATTTATTTTCCTCAAATAGCGAATCTTCGTGAAATGCTTGAAAAAAGGAGGTTTTTGTGATATGATAGATATCGTTAAAAGAAAAATTAATATGACTGATGAACTACATTCAAAAATTAAATGGGCTTGCACTTTTAATAATTGTGTACCAATGATAAAGAACGGTAGTCTAAAAATTATTGAGCATACTAATTTAGCCTATGTAGAGCCACATAGAGTTATTATTAAAGAAAAATTATTTCTATTTTTTAATAATCATGAGTATTTCTATATAGGTAATTTAGAGAATAAGTATCCAATTGCTAGACTGCAAGATATGGTAAACTGATATTTTAAGTGTATTTAATTTTTTCTACTAACATCACAACAAAATAACATATAAATATATTTAGAGTATTAGTTTAGCATATAAATGCTTCTAATACTCTTTTGTGTTTTTATGAGAAAGGAGACGATATAAATGGATTCAAAGAATCAAGAAGAAAAAAGAATTGCTGGTATTTATATTCGTATTAGTACAGAAGACCAAGCTCGTGAAGGTTTTAGTTTAGGGGAACAAGAAGAAAAATTAAAGCAATTGTGTGCTTTTAAAGAATACCAAGTTTATAAAGTGTATCAAGATCGTGGTATAAGTGCTAAAGACATGGAACATAGACCAGGATTTCAAGAAATGATGGATGATATGAGAAAAGAAAAAATTAATTATATAGTTGCATATAAGCTTGATAGAGTAACTCGTTCAGTCAGAGATTTGGAACTTTTAATTGCAGAATTAGAGAAGTATGATTGTTATCTTATTTGTGAAAGAGATGATGTTAATACTTCAACAGCTAATGGTAGATTCTTTGTTAGAATGTTAACAGTTCTTTCTCAATTAGAGATAGAAGTTGTATCAGAAAGAACAAAATTTGGAATGAGTGGAGCAATAAAGGCAGGTCATTTACCTGGACTTGTCCACTTGGTTATTATAGAGATAAAGACAAAGTTGTAAAGATAGATCCTAATACTAGAGATATAGTAAAAAGAATATTTAATATGTATTTAGAAGGGAAAAGCTATTATCAAATATCTTGTATATTAGATGAAGAAAAAGTTTTATACCCAGAACATAATAAATGGACTGAAGCAGCAGTCAGAACTATTATAAATAATAGAATATATGTAGGCGATTACATTAGAAATAAAACTCTTAAAGATGAAAGTAAAGAAGAAATATATACTGATGTTGTAGCACCTATTATAACAAGAGCAGAATGGGAAGAAGTGCAAATTCAAAAAGAAAAAAATAAGCAATCATTTTCAAGAGATAGAGTTTATATATTCTTTCAAAAACTTATCTGTCCTAAATGTGGTAAATTAATGCTATGTAAAGGGGCAGGTGGTAAAAAGAAAAAATATATGTATTATAACTGTGGAGATTGTCATCTTTATTTTAGAGAAGATAAAATCGAAGATGTATTACTAAACTTTATTCTTAGCTTGGTAGAATATGATGAAGTTGTAAAAAAATATTTCTATCCTATATTAGCAGAAAAAGAAGAAGTGAATACAGAAAATATTGATAAAGAAATTGCAGAGTTAGAAAAACAGAAAAATAGAATTAAGAAAGCTTTTATGTCTGGAATAGTTGAGATGGAAGATTTTGCAGAAGACTATAAAAGTATTGAGGAAAAGCTTAATAAGTTAGAGCAAGACAAAATGAAGAATATGGAAATTGATACCGAACATTTTTCTTTAATGAAGATTATGGCAGACAGAGATTTTGAAATTGAATCCAGATTAAACAGTGATAGTTTTGTAGAAGATTTAAAGACAGAATGGGACACAAAAAACAAACTTGAAAAGCAAGAATTTATTTCTAAGTTTATTGAGTCAATGGTATTAGAAAAAGATGAAGAAAATGATAGTTTCAAAATTATCAAAATAAACTTTAGAAGTAGATACCTAGATGAACTTAAAAAATTAAATAAGGCTGATTGTATCGACCTAGCAAAACCAACGGAAGATATGCAAGGTATATCAGTAATAAAAAGTACACCTAGAATTACTAAATCAGAATTAAATGAGTACATTGAAAATTTAAAAGAACATTATGATGTAAAATATTACGAAGATGTTTATGATTGGACTCATTCGTATGTTCAAGAAGATAAGATGATTACAATGCCAAGAGAAAAAGGTAATGAAAGATTAATGAGAGCAGTATTTGTAGATAACAATAAAAGTTTTCCTATAAAAGATTCAAAAGGAAAGGTTAGAGGAAAACTTGGTGCAGTGTCTTATCGTGAAAAAGGAATAACAGATAAAAATGAATTGGACAATTACTATGATGCAATTTCTGATTTAGTTTTATATAAGACAGAGCAAACAGAAGATGAAGAAGAAAGCTCCGAAGATTAGCTAAAGCTGAGGTAGCATTTCGAAGAAAGGCTACGAAGCAGGAATTTGACTTTGTCAAAATTCCTAACCCCCTATGAGTTTTGACATTCTATCAAAACTCGGGGGCTCTGCGAGGCATCGAATTAGCTATCTTTTCATCAAAAACGAATGATTTTCTTATCAGAAAATCAAGTGTAAAATTTCATTTTACAAGTCGTTTTGATGAAAAATATCTAAATAAAATTTGTATAAAGCAAAACAAATTTTATTTAGATATTCGCTAATTCTTAGCATATTCGAAGAAGCTTTTTAAGAGAAATCTACAAATTATTTTTATAGAAAGGAACAATTTACGATGCAAGAACTAGCATATTCTATTCATTTAGGTAGCGATAAAAACAGATCAAAGTTGGGAAAGAGAGTAGCCAAAAATAATCCATCTGATACAACTTCATTAAGTAATAATGCTATTCAAAATAGTCAGCAATTATCCAAAGTTAATAAGCATAATTTAAGAAATTACGATAAAAAGATTGAAGATATTGAAGTTGTTTATGGTACAAATGATTTATATCAAGATGTAAAGAATGTGTATTTACAAGTATTTCAAGAAGCTCAAATTGAGTATGATAATAAAGTAAGAAAAGACAGAAGAATAGGAGATTATTTTATTCATATTTCAAAAGATAGCAAACATGATTTAGCTTGTGAACTTATAATAGAACTTGGCGATATGAATTTTTGGAATGGTAAAACAAGAGAATATAAAAAGCAAATGACAGAAGTTTATAAAGACCAGATTTATAAATTTGTGGAAGTTGTACCAGCTTTTAAAGTTGCAAATGCAGTAGTACATTATGATGAAGCATCTCCACATATGCACTTAGTAGGAGTACCTGTAAAAGATGGTTATAAAAACGGGATGAAGAAGCAAGTTGCTAAATCTCAAATATTTACAAAAGCTTCATTAAAAGAGATTCAAGATAAAATGAGAAAATATTGTATTGAAAAATTTAATGAAGTTTATGAGCAAAATGCAACATTAAAGCAAAAGCAAAAAGGTAGAAATCGAGATATTAATGTTAATGATATGGTTGGTTATAGTGAATTAAAAAGAGAACAAGAAAAGAATACTAAAAGATTAAAAGAGGCTAATAGTAGAAGCGATAATTTAGATGTAGAAACGCAGAAAATCAAAAAAATTCTTAATAATTTAAAATCACCATTGCTTGATAAAAATAATAAACTTATTTCAAACGAGAATATTGATAAAGTCTTAAATTATACAGAACAAGTAAAAGATACTACTAAAAGTATAAAAAGTGTTAATGACCTAAATATTACTATTGATAAGGTTGAGAAAAACTATAAGAATTTAGAAAATGAGAGAGATAGATTGTATTATAGTAATATCGAAAAGGACAAGACTATTGCTGAATTAAAGGAAGAAATAAAATTTAAGGATAAAAAAATCAATAAATTAGAAATAGCTTTAAATAAAGTTAAAACAGAATTAAGCAAGTTTAAAGAATTTTGGAGAAGATTAATTAAAAGATTTCAAATTAAGGTATTTGATGAAAGATTTGATAATATTCCAAAAGATAAGAGAAATTATACTATTGTTGCAGAAGATTTAGCAAAAAGTGGAATATTTGATGATAATGATTCTGATATAGTACATGATACAACAAGAAAAGTATTAACTACTGAAGAATTATCAGAAAAACAAGCTAAAAAAGGAAAGAAAAAGAATGATTATAATTTAGGTTAAAGAAGGAGGACTCAAAACAATGTCAAGTAAAGATAATATCTACTTTAGTAGAGAAGAATACAATAAATTAATGCAGATTATTAATGATAATAAAAATAGCAAAAACAAAGAAATCAAACAAAGAGCAGAACAGTTAAGTGAAAAATTTGAAAAGTATGTTTATTTACATGAAAAACAAACAGAAGGAAGATTAGAAGATGGTGTTATATATAGAGCATATTCAAATGAACTTAAATGGCTTGTGCAAGAATGTTTGTACTTAGTAAGGAAAAAAGCTAAAACAGATTATTACAAAGAATTAAAAATAAAAGAAAACAAAGGAGATAAATAGTTATGAATAAAGAATTAAAAAAAACAAAAATAGACAAAAGAACTGGAATTGAATATCATTTAGAAGGAGATTATTATATTCCAAATATTGTAATGCCAGAACAGGAAAAGATTACTTTAAATAAATATGGCAGAATGAGATTGAATTACCTAAAAGAAAATAAAAAAGCTGAATATTCAATAATGTTAATGGATGGAACTTTAAATAGTCATTTAAAAGAGATTCAAGAAACTGCAACTGAAAGAGTAGAAAAAATAATAAAACAATTAAAATTCAAAAGCAATTTAGCAGAAGATATGAAAAATACAGATATGCTTTATTGGGTTGGGATGATGAATAACTTTAAGAATCAAGCAGAAGAAATAGTTTTTAATGAATTAATATATGTATAGGAG
Source organism: uncultured Clostridium sp. (assembly GCA_958413095.1). Lineage (GTDB taxonomy): Bacteria > Bacillota > Clostridia > TANB77 > CAG-508 > CAG-269. The sequence continues at coordinate 4,722 of CATYUF010000053.1, read as the reverse complement.
AGGATGCAAATTAAAAATTTAAGAGAAGTAAAAGAGGATTTATTAAAAGAATGGTTAGAATTTAGAGATGAAACGGTATTTTGTGAAATGACACCAAAAGATAAGAAGTATTGTATTTATTTTGATGAAATTGCAGAAAAAATACTAAAAAATGTACCAGAACAGAATTAAGAAGTATGTTAAAAAGCAACTAGATCAACTTGATAAAAATTTTATGGATTACTTATTTTACTGGAATGAAAAGTATTATAGAAACGGATTTGCAGATGTGATTGAACTTTTAATAATATAAAATAAAAAGTAAGACTGTAGAAAAAAATTATAATTTCTACAGTTTTTGCTATTTTAAAAAAATATTATTAATAAAATATTGAAATTCTTTTTTTTTATTGTAAATAAAATTAAAATTTGATATACTTTAAATGGATTTTTATACTTATGGAGGAGATAAACTTGATTAATCTAAATGAAGAATATAAACAAGCCTTAAAAGGTAAAAAATTTATAGATTTATTTTGCGGACTAGGAGGTTTTAGACTTGCTTTAGAGTCATATGGAGCAGAATGTGTTTTTAGTTCGGATATTGATAATCATGTTAGTAAGGTATATGAAAAAAATTTTGGTGCAAATCCATTAAGTGATATTACAAAAGTAGATGAAAATGAAATACCTAAGCACGATATTCTTTGTGCTGGATTTCCTTGTCAAGCATTTTCGATTAGTGGAAAACAAAAAGGGTTTGAAGATACACGAGGGACTTTATTCAGAGAAGTGGTTAGAATTGCTAAGTTTCATCAACCAGAATTGTTAATATTGGAAAATGTAAAGAATTTAGAAAAACATGATAATGGAAATACTTTTAAAGTTATAAGAGAAAACATTGAAAGTATAGGATATAATATGTATTGGCAGGTCTTAAATGCTTCAAATTATGGTGTACCACAAGCAAGGGAAAGGATTTATATGGTATGTATTAGAAAAGACTTAGATAATCATAATTACGTATTTCCAAAATCTACAAATCAAGAAGTTTGTGTTAATGATATTTTGCTAACAAATGGAGAAGAAAGAAAATATATTATAAATAAACCATATAAAATGAATGAAGATAATAATCAGATAAAGATGTTTAAAGTATATAATAAACCAGTAAGAGTTGGAACTGTTAATAAAGGAGGACAAGGAGACAGAATATATGATCCATTTGGACAAGCAATTACTTTGTCAGCAGAAGGTGGTGGAACAGGATCCAAAACAGGTTTATACTATATAAACAACGAGGTTAGAAAGCTACACCCAAGAGAATGTGCAAGATTAATGGGATTTCCAGAATATTATCAAATAGACGAATCTGTTAATCAAGCTCAAAAGCAATTTGGAAATAGTGTAGTGGTTAATGTTTTACAATATATAGTTAAAAGCATAATTGATGAAGGGAGTGTAAATAATGGATAGTTCAGGTGGTTCAAAAATAGCAAAAGATGGTTTTAATAATGAAAAAGATATAGCTAACAAATTTATCAATTGGGAAAATGACGATGAGGCTAAATCTTGGCTTAAAACAATGGGATATGATTTAAAAGAAATTGAATATGTATATGCAGAAGTAATACATGGATATAAAACAGATGTACAAGTTCAAGTAACTATAAAATTGAAAAAAATAATTGAGGCTCAAAATCTCCAAATCAAGTTAGTAAGTAATGATAAGGGATTTAATCAAATAGATAAAAGATGGATTAAGAACTATAAGGAAATGTGGGATATTCCAGAAAATATTGTAAAGTTATTACAATATTTTACAGGAGAGCTTCCACCATATAGAAAAGATACTAAAGATTCAAGAAGAATGTTTATGAATGAATTTACAGAAGATGAACAAAATCAATTAGTAAAATTTTTTGAAGATAATAAAGCACTTATAATACTAGACATTGTAAAAGGTAGAGGAATTTTAGCAGCAGAATGGATACTAGTTGCTAAGAAAACAGCAACTGAATCAATATGGACATTAAAGCCTATAAATGTAGCCATAAATCATTATAGTGAAGGAAATGTAGAAATAACTAATAGAGGTAGCATGAAAATAGGTAGAATTACAATGCAAAGAAAAGGTGGAGATGCAGGAAGAGATACTGCAAAAATGTTACAATTTAAGGTGGATCCAACTGAGTTATTTAATGTAAATTAAAAAAATATGTAAACAAGGAAGATTAGAAAAAGTTATAGTAGTATTTTTACACAGAAAGAAGGGGAAATTTTGAAAAAAATTGATTTACATATACATACATTAGCAACAGAAAAAGATTCCAATTTTATATTTGATTTAGATAAAATGTTGCTATATGTTCAAACATCTAAGTTAGATGCTATTGCAATTACAAACCATAATATTTTTGATAGAGAACAATTTAATAAGATAAAAGAAAAAGTAAATATAAGTGTATTTCCAGGAGTAGAAGTTGATGTGGAGAATGCACATATGATAGTAGTAACAGAAGAAAGCAATTTAGATAAGTTTTGTGAACAGTGTAATCAATTAAATGAAAGGCTAATAGATGGAAAAAAATATATATCTTATGATGAATTTATAAGTATTTTTTGTAATTATGAGCAGTATTTATTAATTCCACACTATAAGAAAAAGCCAGCATTACAACAACAAATAATTAAAAAGTTTGGAAATAATATTACTTGTGGTGAAGTAGATAGTATAAAAAAATTTTGCACATTAAAAAAGCAGGAAAATGATTTAGTTCCAATTTTATCTTCTGATGTTAGGATAAAAAAAGATTTGGAAATTTTTCCAACAAGATATACATTTTTAGATATAGATGATACATCTTTAAAATCAATTAAATATGGTTTAATGGACAAAACAAGAGTTTTTATAACAGAAAACAAAAATGACAATGAATTTATATTTACACAAGATGGATTAGTTGCTTCTACAAAATTAAATGTAATTATAGGAAAAAGGTCATCTGGCAAGACATATACACTTGAAAAAATAAAAAAAGCATTTGATACTTCAGAAATCAAATACATAAAGCAATTTGAAATTACTGAGAAAAGTGGAAGTGAAAAATTTAAAGAAATTACACAAAAAGGATATGAAAAAATAACAAATGAATATGTTAATCCAATAGACAATGTTATACATAGCATTTTAGAAATTGATTTAAATTCAGATAATTTAGAGTTAGAAAATTATCATTTTGCATTAATAAATAGAGCTATCAGTTTTGAAAGAAATGATATATTTTCAAGAACATCTTTGTTTAACGAAATCACGTTTGATGTAAAAACTAATAAGGAGCTAGAAAATCTAATAAATGCAATTAAAATTTTACTTGAAAACGAAAATTATAAAGAAATTATAGATGAGAATATAAATAAAGAATCATTACAAGTATTGCTAATGAAGTTAATAGATTTATATAGAAAAGAAAGGCTAAGTGAAAAAATAAAAAAAGAAGTAGATAAATTAGTAGAAAGCATACAAAAAAAATTAGAATTAAAGTCATCGGTAGATACAATACCACAAATTGATTTATATAATATGATGAGAAATCGTTTAATAGTAAGTAGATTTAACGAAGATTTCAAAAAAATAAAGGAAAAAACAAATATTTTTGAAGAGGATTATCAAAGATTTAAAATTATTGCTACAAAAGCACCATATAAAAATGTCAGCGAAATGAAAGAAGGTGCGAATGCAACTGGTTCTTTTAAAGAAACTTTTGATAAATATTATTTAAAAGATACTTTTAAATATATTAAACAATTAAAAGAGGATGGAGTTACAATAGATAAACTTTGTAAAACGATTATAGATATAAAATATAAGGTTATTAATCAAAATGGAAGTGAAATATCAGGAGGAGAAAAAGCGGAATTTAATTTATTAAAAGAATTAGAGGATGCTAAAAATTATGATATTTTATTACTGGATGAACCAGAATCCTCTTTTGATAATCCATATATAAAAGAAAATATAAATACATTAATAAAAGATATATCAAATAAAACAACTGTGTTTGTCGTTACTCATAACAATACATTAGGAGTTTCTAATAAAGCAGATAAACTTATATATACAATGTATAATGAAAAAGAACAAAAATATGAAGTATATGTAGGAAACTTTACTGATACTATGTTGGTAAATAAAGATGGAAAGTCAATTAAAACTTATGAAGCAATAGTAAGTTGTATGGAAGCTGGAGTTAAGACATACGAAGAAAGGAGCAAAATTTATGAAAATCTTAAAATATGAGAATAATGTGAGTTATTTAAATGTTGATGGAAAAGATAAAAAATTATTAGAAATCTCTAAAGAGGATATATTAAAAGCTTTAGAATATATATATGATAATGAAGATGCTGAATTAGAAGAATATAATAAAGACAAAATAGTAAATGAAGCTGAAAAAATTGTTTATGAAAATTTATATAATAAACTTAATAATTTTCAAGAAAATAAACAAACTTTAAAAAACGAAATTGATACTTTGTTTGAAGAACTGGAAAAAAAATATAAAATTAATTAAAATCTATTGCCAAAATATTTATTTTATGTTAAATTATAACCATAGAATCAAATATAAAATACGATTATAAATACAGGCTCATATTTTTCGCAAACGGAAGTGTCAAACGAGCCAAAAGAGGTTGTCCTAAAATAGGAACCCGATAACCATAAAATCCAGCTCAATAAGA
>CATYUF010000052.1 GCA_958413095.1 uncultured Clostridium sp. | reverse complement strand
TTTATCATAACATATTAAATATTACAAATTGTAATATTTTATGAAATTACCCTGATATGAACAGATAGTAAGTTGACATTAAACCTAAAGATAAGTATAATATAGACTATTAGAGATAATATTCAAATTTTAGAAACTAATTAATTGACTATCTAATTAGGAGGGCAAATTATGAGCAGTATAAGTACAATTCTTAGAAAAGAAATGGAAAAAAGTAATGGGGCTGCTAGATTAGTAAAAGTGCCGAAACATATGAGACCAACGGCAGAAACTCTCGAAAAATTGCAGAGAGAAATTAGTGCTCAAATCGAGTCTAATCGTAGAATGCGATATAGAAGTGAATTTGAAACTAAGAAATAAACAAAATAAATGGCTGGAGAAAGTTACTTCAGCCATTTAAAATTAATCATACAAATTACAATTTTATGTTGAGGAATTATTTATAATAGAGTAATTCTTTTTTTATATTCTATAGGACAAATCACAATTGCTTAATTAATACTTATTTGCTTATTTGTAAAAACAGAAAATAAGATTACAAATTTTTAAATCTTAATAAGAAATTTAAACTATATTTTTAAATTAACATAATATATATGAGAAGGTTATAGGTAAAACCATTTTAAAACCTAAATAATTTAATAAGGAGGTAAGAATTAAAATTGAGTTTTGAAGGAGTAAAAATAGGATTTGTTTTTACAGGTTCTTTTTGTACTTTCAGCAAGGTAATTCCTAAAATGAAATTATTAGTGAAGTCAGGAGCAAAAATAATTCCAATAATGTCTTTTAACAGTTATAACTTAGATACTAAATTTGGAAAAGCAAAAGATTTTATTGAAAAAATAGAAAACATAACAGGGAATAGCATAATACATTCAATTACAGATGCAGAACCAATAGGGCCAAAAAATATGACTGATATTATGATAATAGCACCTTGTTCAGGTAATACAATGGCTAAATTATCATATGATATTATTGATACACCTGCTACAATGGCTGCAAAATCGCATTTAAGAAACAATAGACCTCTTGTAATAGCGCCATCAACCAATAATGGATTAAGTGGAAATGCTGAAAATATAGGAAGATTATTAAATAGAAAAAATTATTATTTTGTACCATTTAGGCAAGATAATCCAATAACAAAACCTCGTTCAATAGTTTTTGATGAGGAATATATTATAAAAACATTAGAGTATGCTCTTAATAATGAACAAATTAGTCCTATTTTGATTTAAAGATAATGAAAAATCAATTGAATATATATAATACAGAGATTATGATAAAACCAAAAAGCTTTTTATAAATGCTTATTTTTGTAATTGAAGAAGAAATCAATTTTTTCTATTCAAGAAGAAAAAGTAGATGACAATTATTTTTAGATTTTTAGCTTGAAAATAAAAACAAATAAAAGAAAACATTTTTTCGCAAAACTCTTGACAAAGAAATTTTGTTCGTATATAATTTAACCGGACGAACAAAAATTCTTTTAATAAGGAGGAACGAATATGAAAATAACAAATAAAACAAAATTTTTTAGAATGCTAGTTATACTATTAATATCAATAAGCATTATGTTGATAGTATGTATCAATAAATCTTATTCAAATAGTAATGAAAACTATAAAACAGAAATTGTACTTAATGGAGATTCTTTATGGAGTATTGCGAAAAATGAAATAGAGAAAAATAAATATTTTAAAAATAAAGATATAAGAGATGTTATTTTTGAAATAAAAAAAGTAAATAATTTAGAAAAAAGTGATTTAAGTGAAGGAATGAAATTAAAAATTCCTATTTATTAAAAATAGTTAAAATTCCTATTGAATATAAATTTCAAATATGTTAGAATTTTATTCATAATAGGGAGGATTAATAAATATGGCAGAAAATGTAGAAAAAATAGATAAAGAAAACATAGAAAACAACAAAATAGAAAACAGTAAAAAGGAAAAGAAAGAGTCTAATAAAAATAAAAAGAAAACATTAACAATAAATGGCATAAGCATATGGAGAATTTTGGCATATTTTATTATATATAGTGTAGCTGGATATATAATAGAAACAGTATATGGAATGATAACAAAAGGTGTCTGGGAAAGTAGACAAAGCTTTTTATATGGACCTTTTTGTGGAATATATGGATTAGGTGCAGTAGTAATGATTATATTCCTTCATAAATTTCCTAAAAAATATAATGCATTATTTATAGGAGGGTTTATAGTTGGATCTATTACAGAATATTTAGTTAGTTTATTTGGCGAATTAATGTTAGGAGTAAAATGGTGGGATTATTCAAATATGCCATTTAATATTAATGGTAGAATATGTATACTATTTTCAGTATTTTGGGGATTTCTTGCAATTTATTTAATTGCATCTTTAAATCCTAAGGTAGATAAATTAATTAATTGGGTTAAAAGTAAATTTAAAACATATAAATCTTTAAAAGCTTTTATAATTACTGTTACAGTGTTGTTATTAGTAGATTGTGTAGCAACAGGATTTGCAATAGACTTTTTTAAAGTAAGAATGATAGAAAAAAACAATATAAATGTACCAAATAAAGAAACTATATCAAAAAGATATGATGAAATATATAATCAAAATCCTAAACTAGCAGATTTTATATATAAATTTTGGGGAGATAGAAAAATGATAAAAACTTTCCCGAATTTAAAAACACAAGATGTAAATGGAAACATTGTATATATGGATAGTTTTTTAGATATTCAACCATATTATATGAAAGTACATGATATACATCTTGAAAACAATAAAGAAGTTGAAGACAATATAAAAGGCGAAGAATAAAAAATATAATGAAAAGTCACTTTTACTTGTTGTATATAGAAACATCCTAAATGAGATTATGATAAAAATCAAATTTCCTATATAATAATAAAAAGATATTATTCAAAATTTAAATATTTGAATAATATCTTTTTTGTTAAAAATAAGCATAATTAAGAATATAAAATATTAAATGTCAGCAAGAGGATTACTTTCAACTGCATTTCTAACTTGTGAATTATCGACATGAGTATATATTTCAGTTGTAGAAATGCTTTCATGACCTAATAATTCTTGCAAAGCTCTAATATCAACATTACCATATTGATACATTAAAGTAGCTGCCGTATGTCTTAGTTTATGAACAGAGAACTTAGAAGTATCAAAACCTGCAATTTTCAATTCTTTATCAACAATATATTGAACTGTTCTTCTACTAATTCGTTCTCGTCGTTCACTTAAAAATAAAGCTTTATGTGAGTTTTGTTTATCAACTTTCACACCTTCCTTTGGGCGAACTTCTAAATATTCATGAATAGCCTTTAAACAAGCTTTATTTAAGTATATAGTTCGCTCTTTATTTCCTTTACCTATAACTGATAATCTAGCTTCACTAAAATCAATATCTTTTATATTTATATTTACTAATTCAGATAAACGCAAGCCACAATTTAAGAATAAGGTAATGATAGCATAATCCCTTTGAAAATTCCTATTATCTTCATTTGCTGTAACTTCTAAAAGCTTTTTACTTTGGTCTAAATTTAAATATTTAGGTAGTCGTTTATCAGATTTTGGAGTTTCCAAGTTTTGGGCAGGATTTATTTCTATTAAATTTGCTTTTTGACTTAAATAATTAAAAAATATCCTTATTGTAGAGCATTTTCTTGCTCTAGTTGCAGCCTTACTACGCAATTCAATGGCCATATAACTTAAAAATGAATGTATATCTTCCAAGGAAATCTTTTTTATAACTTCAATAGAAATATCTTTAATTTCTATTTTTGAAAAATCACTTTCATTTGTCAAGTTATAATGTATTTTTATAAATCTTAAGAACATCATTAAGTCATAGTTATATTCTTTAATACTATTTGGTGATTTATTTAAAATAGTAGCACTATAATCTAAAAAAGAATTAAGATAGTCTGGGTTTTCATCTTTTCTTATCATCTGTTTCACTCTCCTTGCATCTTATATATTATACATGAATATCTACTGAAAGTGAATAGTTTTTTTATGCAAACATAATTTTTTCTTGCATTTTCTTATGTAGCTTCGCAACTTTTCTTATAACATTAGTATTGTAAATATTATTAAAAATATGATATACTTAGGGCAATTAAAAATAAGGATAGTGATATTATTGTTTAAGAATAAAAATAAAGAAGATGAAGTTCCTAAGGCTATAAAGAAATTAAGAAAAGAAAATAAGCAAAAGGAAAAACAAGAATCTAAAAAGAAAGGCAAAAAAGGAAAAAGAAGTACTAAAACAAATAAAAAGAACAAAGCAAATAAAAAAATCAAAAAAATTATTATAATAATAGTAATAATTTTAATATTACTATTAGGAATTTTTTTAGGAGTTTCATCACATAATTGGAAACAAATAACACAAGAAATGTTTGTAAATGAAACTTCTATTGTAGTCGATTCACAAGGTAAAACAATAGCTAAATTAGGAAGTGAAAGAAAAAAAATCAAAATAAACAATGAAGATATTCCTAAAAACTTAAAAAATGCCTATGTAGCAATAGAAGATGAAAGATTCTATAAACATCATGGAGTTGATATAAAAAGAACAGCATCAGCAATATTTTCATATATAATTCATGCAGGTTCTTCTTCATATGGTGGTAGTACAATAACTCAACAGCTAGTAAAAAATATTACAGGAGATAATACAGATTCAGTATTTAGAAAAGTTAAGGAATGGTGGAAAGCATATCAACTAGAATGGTATTTTTCAAAAGATGAGATATTAAGTACATATTTGAATGTTATTTATGTTGGACCTAATATATATGGAGTAGAAGCAGGAGCAAAATATTATTTTAATAAAAGTGCACAACAATTATCATTAGCAGAATGTGCCTTTTTAGCAGGTATAAACAACTCCCCAAATTCCTATAATCCTTTTGGAGAAAAAGATAATAAAGAAAAAATTTCCAAAAGAACAAAAATAGTTTTAGGAAAGATGAAAGAATTAGAATATATAAATGAAGAAGAATATAATAGTGCTATTTCTGAGGTTGAAAAAGGTCTAAGATTTAAAAAAGGAAATATAGAATCAGATGATTCTGTTTATTCTTATCATACAGATGCTTTAGTAACAGAAGTCATATCAGATATTTCAAAAAAGAAAAACATAAATAAAACATTTGCTACAAATTATTTATACATGGCAGGACTAACAATAAATAGTACACAAAATGATAATATTCAAAAGCAAACTGAAAAAGAATTTCAAAAATCAAAATATAGTATCGCATCAAAACAGGGAGGGGACCCATCTCAAGCAGCAATGGTTATAATAGACCATAAAACAGGACAAGTATTAGCTTGTGTAGGAGGTTTAGGAGAAAAAACGACTGCAAGAGGACTAAATAGAGCCACACAAAGTATAAGACAAACAGGTTCTGCAATAAAGCCATTGGCTGTTTTAGCACCAGGAATTGATAAAAAAATCTTCACCGGGGCTACTATATATCCAGATGTAGAAAAGACTTTCCAAGGAGGATATGAACCTAAAAATTATGCAAGTTATTTAGGAGAAATAACAGTAAGAAGAGCATTAGAATCATCACAAAATATACCTTTTGTTGAAATGATGGAAGAAATAAAACCTAAAAAATCAATTAAGTATCTTAAGAAAATGGGAATAACAACTCTTACAGAAAAAGATGAAACTTTATCACTAGCATTAGGAGGAGTAGACAAAGGAATAAGCCCTTTAGAGATGGCAGGTGCCTATGCTACTATTGCAAATGATGGGGTATATATAGAACCTACATTTTATTCAAGTATAACTAATTCAACTGGTGAAGTTGTTATAAAAGCAAAGTCTAAGAAGAAAAGAGTAATATCTGAACAAGTTTCATACATATTAAAAGAAATTTTAATCCAGCCAGTAAAAGGCTCTAATGGTACAGCAAGATATTGTGCAATTCCAGGAATAGATGTTGCAGCAAAAACAGGTACAACAGATGACAATTTTGACAGATGGTTATGTGGTTTCACTCCATATTATACAGCAGTAACATGGTTTGGATATGACCAAAATGAAACAATATTCTTTAATAAACAAAATCCAGCAGGAATTATTTGGTCAAATGTTATGAAGAATATACATGGTGGATTAGAAAAAGCCGAATTTAAGAAACCTAGTTGGATTGAAAGTAAAACGATTTGTGCAGAAAGTGGAAAAATTGCAAACAGTGGATGTAAAGAAACATATACAGAATATTTCTTATTAGGAACATCTCCTAAAGAATGTGATAAGCATAAAGGAACAACTATAAAAGAAAATGCAACTACAAATTCTAATAGTAGTAATAAAGTTCAAAATGAAGGTATCTTTGATGATGATATTTATGAAGAAAAAGATGCTTTTGATATTAATAGAAATGAAAATAAGACTAACAATCAAAGCAATAGTAACCAGACAAACAATAATGTAGAAAATTCAACTAAACCAAACAATAACAATCAGAACAAAAATAATACATCTTCTGGAAAACAAAATACAACAAACACAACGAATAAACAAAATACGGTAAATAATACTTCTAATAGTAGCAATAAAGTAAATACAACTAATACTAATAAACAGAATACAGCTACAAATACAAACAGTACCAATACTAGTGCAAATATACTAAATAATAACAAAATAACAAATTAGATTGATATTATTTAATACTAAAAGATAGAAATTATAGTTGTATCAACTAAAAATTATAAACATATAAGTACGAGGAGAAAAAAGAAATGAAGAAAATATTATTCTCAGCATATAACCTTGATTTAGGAGGAATAGAAAAAGCATTATTATATCTTATAAATTATTTAGAAAATAAAGGTTATAATATAACTTTAATATTAGAAAAAAAAGAAGGAGTATTTTTAGATAATATTTCTAAAAATGTTAAAGTTATAGAATACAAAGTTAATAACAATAAAAACATATTAATAAGAAAGATAAAAAACATGTTTAATCAGATTAAATTTTACTTGAAATATAAAAATAAATTTGATTTTTCAGCTAGTTTTGCTACATATTCTATTCCAGGAAGTTATATTGCAAGAGTAGCTTCTAAAAATAATGCTCTATGGGGACATGCTGATTATTATTCACTATTTAATGGGAATATAGAAGAAATGAAAAAATTTTTCGAAGAAAGAAAATATAATAAGTTTAAACATATAGTTTTTGTTTCAGAAGAGGGAAAAGAAAGCTTTATAAAAGTATTTCCAGAAACTAAAAATAAGGTAATGGTATGCAACAATTTAATAAATGCTAAAACTATTTTAGAAAAATCAAAAGAAGTGGTAAAAGATTTAGGAAGAGAAAATATAGTAACATTTCTAAATGTAGGTAGACATGATGAAAAACAAAAAAAATTATCTAGAATAATAGAAGCTGCTAAAAGACTTAAGGAAGAAAATAAGAAGTTTAGAGTCATATGTATAGGCGAAGGACAAGATACAAATTTTTATAAAAACATGGTAGACAAATATGACTTAAAAAATGAAATAATATTTCTAGGAAAAAAGGAAAATCCATATCCATATTTTAATTTAAGCGATTATATAATATTATCTTCAGATTATGAAGGATTTCCAGTAGTATATTTAGAAAGTTTTATTTTAAACAAACCAATTATTACTACAAAAGTATCTGACTATAAGCAAGTTGAAGGTAAAGGAATATTAACTGAAAAGACAGTAGAAAGTACATATAAAGCAATGAAAGAAGTTATTGAAAACGGATATGAAATAAAAAATCAATTTGATTATAATAAATATAATGAAGAAATTTCTAAAAAAATAGAAGATGTTATAAATGAAAGAGAGTAATAAGAATATGAAAAAACTAAGCATAATAGTTCCAGTATATAATACAGAAAAGCACTTAAAAAAATGTTTTGATAGTATTATAAATCAAAATAACTCAGAAATAGAAGTAGTTGTTGTAAATGATGGAAGCACTGATGATTCAGAAGCTATAATAAAGGAATATGTAAGTAAATATAAAGATTTATTTACATATTATAAAAAAGATAATACTGGAGTATCTGATACAAGGAATTTTGGAATAGAAAAAGCATCAGGAAAATATATCATGTTTCTTGACTCAGATGATTATATAGACAAAAAGCTATATGACAACATAAAAAAATATATTGATGAAGACATTGAGCTTATAAAATATAAAATGCAAAGAGTAGATGAAAATGACAAGATTTTAGAAATTGTATCAGGAGCTACATTTGATGAAGTTACAGGAGAAGAAGGATTTAATAGACTTTATGGAACAGATGTATTATTAGATTCACCTTGTGTATATATAATAAAAAAAGATATCTTTACAAGAAATAACTTAAAATTTAAAGTTGGAACTGAACATGAAGACTTTGGGCTAATACCATTTATTATTGTTCTTGCAAAATCTATGGTATCTACTAATTTTTATGGATATTATTATGTTCAAAGTCAAGGAAGTTTAATGCGTAATGAAAATTATCAAAAAACAATTAAAAGAGTATATGATGCATTGGGACATTATGATAATGCAAAAGAATATTCTCAGAAAATTAATATTTCGAAATTAACACATGATAATATTATGATTTATTATACAAATGCTGTAATATTAAAAGCTAGGGATTTAAAAGAAGAGGAAAGAAAAAAATACTTAGAGGAATTAAAGAATAGAAAAGTATATAAAAATATAAAAGCAAGAAATTTAAAACAAACGATTAAGAAAATATTGTTAATGATAGATATGAACTTGTATTTAAAATTATATGGTAAATAGGAGAAGAAATGAAAAAAGTAAGTGTAATAGTACCTTTTTATAATGTAGAAAAATATATAGATAAATGTTTAAATTCATTAGTAAATCAAACCTTAGAAGATATAGAGATAATAATAGTTAATGATGGAAGTAAAGACACTTCAGAAACTATTGCTAAGGAATATGCAAGTAAATATAAAAATAAAATAGTTTATCTTGAAAAAGAAAATGGAGGCTTATCAGACGCAAGAAATTATGCAATGCCATATGCAACAGGAGAATATATAGCTTTTTTAGATTCAGATGATTATGTTGAATTTGATATGTATGAACAAATGTATGAAAAAGCCAAAAAAGAAAATGCAGATATTGTAGAATGTAATTTTCTATGGGAATATCCTAATGAAACAATAGAAAGTAAAGGAAGAATTTATAAAGATAAACACGATATTTTATTAAATGCAAGGGTAGTAGCATGGAATAAACTAATAAAAAGAGAATTAATAGAAAAAACAAAAGTAAAATTTCCATATGGCCTTAGATATGAAGATGTCGAGTTTTTTTATAAACTAATACCATATATTAATAAATTAGAAATAGTAAATAAATCATTTGTTCATTATGTGCAAAGAGATAATTCTATTTCAAATTCACAAAATGCTAGAACTAAAGAAATTATAGATATTTTAGATAATGTAATAGCTTATTATAAAGAAAATTCAATATATGAAGAGTATAAAAATGAATTAGAATATAATTATGCAAGATATTTATTATGTAGTTCATTTCTTAGAATGATAATGATAGAAGATAAAAATGAAAGGAAAGAAATTATAAAATATTCTTGGAATAATTTAAATGAAACTTTTCCTAATTGGAAGAAAAATAGTTATATAAGAAATAAAAATTTAAAAAATAAATATATGTTAAGTGTTAATAATATAACAATTAAAATTTATGAAAAAATAGGAAGATTTTCTTTTGTTAGAAAAATCGTACAAAGAAAATTTGCTTAAAAATAAAAAAAATGGGGAAGAAATGGAAAAGATAAAAAGAAAATTAAACATTGAAAATTTATTAGCAGTATTTATAATTATATGTCCAATTTTAGATATAGCTAGTTTTATATTTAGAAATATATTTAATACAAAAATATCACCTTCTACAATAATAAGACCTATAATTCCAATGATTGCTTTTTTATATTACTTCATAAAAGCTGATAAAAAATATAAGCTGAAAATGTTTGGTATATCAGCAGTTTATGGAATATATGCAATAATACATTTGATTTTGTTTACAACAGTCAGAAGTGAAAGTAGTTATAGTAATATATCACATGAATTACAGTATTTAGTTAATTATACTTTTATGATTATAATTTTGTATGTATTTATAAAAACATTTAAAGAAAAGTTAACTGAAAAAATAGAAAAAGCAACAATTATATCTGTGGGAATATATTTATTGTCAATTATACTTTCAATAGTTACTAATACAATGTCAAGTACATATATAGAAGGAATGGGGATAAAAGGATGGTTTGAATCAGGAAATAGTATTAGTGCAACACTAATTTTATCTATGTATATATT
>CATYUF010000051.1 GCA_958413095.1 uncultured Clostridium sp. | reverse complement strand
TGCCAGTAGGAACACAAGCAACAGTAAAATCAATGACACCAGAAGAATTAAAAGAAGAAGTTGGAGCACAAATAATTTTATCTAATACATATCATTTGTATCTAAGACCTGGACATAAATTAGTAGAAGAAGCAGGCGGACTTCACAAATTTATGAATTGGGATAGACCAATCTTAACAGATTGTGGAGGATTTCAAGTTTTTAGTTTAAGCGACCTAAGGAAAATTTCTGAAGAAGGTGTTGAATTTAAATCACATTTAGATGGAAGCAAGCATATGTTTACGCCTGAAAAAGTAATGGAAATAGAAAATTCATTAGGAGCAGACATAATAATGTCATTTGATGAATGTTGTCCATATCCAGCAAGTTATGAGTATACAAAAAAATCAATGGAAAGGACAACTAGATGGGCTAAAAGATGTGTGAAAGCACATAAGAAAGAAGAAAATCAAGCATTATTTGGGATTATACAAGGCGGATTTTACGAAGATTTAAGAAAGAAAAGTGCAGAGGATTTAATTAAATTAGATTTACCAGGATATGCAATAGGAGGAATAAGTGTAGGAGAACCTAAAGAAGAATACTTAAAAATGCTATATTACACAGCACCTTTAATGCCAAAAGATAAACCAAGATATTTAATGGGAGTAGGAACACCAGACTATTTGCTCGAAGCAGCTATTGCTGGAATCGATATGTGTGATTGTGTACTACCAACAAGAATTGCAAGAAATGGAACCGCAATGACTTGGAATGGAAAAGTAGTTGTAAGAAATGCAACATATGAAAAAGATTGGGGACCACTAGACCCAGAATGTGATTGTTATACTTGCAAAAACTATACAAGAGCATATATAAGACATTTAATTAAAACAAATGAAATACTAGGTGTAAGATTATTATCAATACATAATTTAAGGTTCTTGACTAATTTGATGGAAAAGGTTAGAATAGAAATAGAGAGAGATAATTTAGGAACATTCAAAGAAGAATTTTATAAAAAATATGGTTATATTAAATAAAAACCATTTATTTTGAGGGGGTATACAAATGAATTTAATTGATGAGAGTTTAGAAAATAATAAAACAAAAGATAGTTCCAAAAAAACGGCAAAAATTATATTAGCAATAATTTTGGTTTTAATAATATTAATAATTTCAATATTTTCATATTTAGTATATATAGAAAATGCGAAGTTAAAAGTATTATTAAATGGACAAGTAAATGAAGAAGTTTTAAAGATTTTGAATTTTGAAGAAGATGGAACAATATATGTACCAATAAGAAATATAGCAGAATATTTAGGATATAAAAGTTATAGTGGAGAATATGATAATCCATCAGAAGATATGAGTAAATGTTATATTAAATCTGAAAATGAAATAGTCAATTTTAGTTTAAATTCAAACAAAATATATAAACTAAACTTAGGAAATTCAGATGGGAATTACAGTTATTCATATATGGATAAGCCTGTTAAAGCAATTAATGGAACATTATATATTACAACAGAAGGAATGGAAAAAGCATTTAATTCTATATTTCAATATGATAAAAAATCAAACAGAATTAAAATATACACAATGCCATATTTAATTTCATTATATCAACCTAAAGTTTTAGATTATGGATTTGAAAGTATAAATGATAATTTTGAAAATAATAAAGCAATACTACAAGACATGATAATAGTAGAAAAAAATAAAAAAATGGCTGTAATAGATGCAGATACAGGAAAAGAAATATTAGAATGTAAATATGACCAAATTCAGTATCAAGAAGGAACAGGTGACTTTTTAGTAAAAAGTAATAATAAAGTAGGAATTATGACTAAAAATAAAGAAACAAAGGTAGATATTCTTTATGATAATATTGAATTAATGGATTTAGATGCAGGTTTATACTTAGTGAAAAAAGAAAATCAATATGGTGTAATTGATTTAAAAGGAAATACAAAAATATATATAGAAAATAATCAAATAGGTATAGATATAAGTAGATTTCCAAAAAATGATTTAAAATCTAAATATATATTAGCAGGAAATTTAATACCAGTTCAAAAAAATAATAAATGGGGATTCTTCGATATAAAAGGAAATCAAGTTGTAGATTTTCAATATGATAGCATAGGTTATACTGCAAAAAGCAGTAAAGATGCATTAAACTTACTATTAGTACCAGATTATAATGTAATAGTTGTATGTAAAAATGAAAAGTATACATTATTAAATGAAAATGGAGAATATCCTTTTAGAGCTTATGTTGATGACATATATATGGTAATAAATGCAGGACAAAAACATTATTATATGACAGCTAATGACACTACTTATGATGTTGAAGATTACTTAGACAAAATAGGAGTAAAAACAAATAATAAACAAAATTCAAATACATCACAAAGCAATAATTCTAATAATGAAGAACAAAATAATGAACAAAATGAAAATAAGAATACAAATGAAGAACAAAACCAACAAGAAAATCAAGAACAAAATTCAGAAGGAAATAATGGTGAAGAAAATCAAGAATAAAAATATTAAACTGACTGCTTAGACCAATATGCAGACTAGGTAATTTAAAGATATAATGTAACAATAAAAAGACAGTAATTGATACTGTCTTTTTTGAGTAATAAAATGTTTTAGTTTTAAAATTAAAAATATAATATAAAAATACAATGTATAAAGAATTAAAATTTTACTTTATAAACAATTAATTATAAGAAAAGATTTATTTTAACAGTTAACTATTGTTAAGTTATGCTAAATCAAAGGAGGAAAATATGTTAAAAAAAATATTAATTGCAAATAGAGGAGAAATAGCAGTAAGAATAATAAGAGCTTGTAGAGAAATGGGAATAAGAACAGTTGCAATATATTCAGAAGCAGATAAAGAAGCCTTACATACTAAATTAGCAGATGAAGCAATTTGTATAGGACCGGCTCCGTCTAATAAAAGTTACTTAAATATAAAAGCAATCTTAGAAGCAATATGTTTAACAGGAAGTGATAGTGTTCACCCAGGATTTGGATTTTTATCAGAAAATGTAACATTTGCAAAAATGTGTGAAGAAATAGGAATTAAATTTATAGGACCAAATTATAAGTTAATAGAGCTTTTAGGAAATAAATCAAAAGCAAAAGATACAATGAAAAATATAGGAGTTCCAGTAGTACCAGGTTCAGAAGGACTTATAAATTCTAAAAAAGAAGCGATAGAATTAGCAGAAAAAATAAAATATCCAGTAATATTAAAAGCCTCAGCAGGAGGTGGAGGAAGAGGAATTCGTATTGCACATTCAAAAGCAGAGCTAGAAAAGGAATATGATATTGTAAAACAAGAAGCAAAAGTATCATTTAATGATGATAGTATATATATTGAAAAATTCATAGAAAATCCTAGACATGTAGAAATACAAGTTTTAGCTGACGAAAAGGGGAATTGCATACATTTGGGCGAAAGAGATTGTTCTATACAAAGAAGAAACCAAAAAGTATTAGAAGAAACTCCAAGTCAAATATTAAATGAAGAAACTAGAAAGAAAATGGGAGAAATAGCAGTAAAGGCAGTAAAGGAAATAGGATATTCAAATGCAGGAACAATAGAATTTTTAGTATCTCAAAACAAAGATTTTTATTTTATGGAAATGAATACTAGAGTACAAGTAGAACATCCAGTTACAGAAATGGTAACAGGAGTGGATATAATAAAAGAACAAATAAAAATAGCAAGTGGTGAAAAATTGAGCTACAAACAAGAAGACATAAAAATAAAAGGTCATTCTATGGAAGTAAGAATTAATGCAGAAAATCCAGAAAAAAACTTTATGCCAGCCCCAGGAATGATTACAGGACTTCACTTGCCAGGAGGAAATGGTATAAGAGTTGATACAGCAATATATGATGGATATAATGTACCACCAACATATGATTCAATGCTTGCAAAATTAATTGTTTATGGAAAAAATAGAGAAGAATCAATTTTGAAAATGAGAAGTGCATTATCAGAAACAGTGATTGAAGGAATAACAACTAACATAGATTTTTTATTGAAAATTTTAAATAATAAAGATTTTCAAGATAATAATTATGACACATCATTTATTGCGAAAAATTTTTAGGGAGGAATAGTCGTTGATAATTGATAAAGTTAAAAAAATAAATAAGAAAGAACAGAAAATTGAAAAAAATAAAAAAGCTTCAGATATGATGATAGGAAAATGGGTAAAATGTGATTCATGTAAAGAAATAATATATAAAGAAGAATTGCATAACAATTTTAGTGTATGTCCAAATTGTGGCAAACATTTTAGGTTATCTGCTAGAAGAAGAATAAAACAAATAGCTGATGAAGGAACATTTGAAAGTTTTGGAGATGATATATTAACCAAAGACCCATTACAATTTAAAGGATATTTAAAAAAAGTTGAAGCAATTAGAGAAAAAACAAAAATTGATGAAGCAGTAAAATGTGGTATATGTAAAATAGAGGGCGAGGAAATAGTACTTGTGGTTATGGATGGAAATTTTCTAATGGGAAGCATGGGGTCAGCAGTTGGAGAAAGAATAACTTTAGCCATAGAAAAAGCAATAGAAAGAAAATTGCCATTAATAATGTTTTGTGTATCAGGAGGAGCTAGAATGCAGGAAGGTATTATATCGTTAATGCAAATGGCAAAGACTTCAAGTGCACTAGCTAGGTTAGATAAAGCAGGACAATTATATATATCAGTATTGACAGACCCTACAACAGGAGGAGTAACAGCAAGTTTTGCAAGTTTGGGAGATATAATACTAGCAGAGCCAAAAGCATTAATTGGATTTGCAGGACCAAGAGTTATAGAGCAAACAATCAAACAAAAATTACCAGAAGGTTTCCAAAGTTCAGAATTTTTATTAGAACATGGATTTATAGATAAAATAGTTGAAAGAAAAGATATGAAAAGTACGATTGCTAAATTAGTTAGACTACATAAGAAAAGTTGATTTAATGACTTTTCTGTATACAACAATTAAAAGTGACCTAAAAAAACGTAATAGCTTTGCTTGTGTAGATTCGTTACTTTTTTATAATTTAAACTTTCGACTGTAAGTAAAAAATTTAAAGGAAGAGGAAAATTTATGGAAATAGAAAAAAAGAAAAAAACGGCTTGGGAAAGAGTAAGTCTTGCAAGAAAACTAGAAAGACCCAAAGCATTAGACTATATCCAAAATATTTTTGAAGATTTTGTAGAATTACATGGTGATAGAAATTTTGGAGATGATAAAGCAATAATTGGAGGAATTGCTAAATTAAATGGAATACCAGTTACTGTAATAGGGGAACAAAAGGGTAAGAAAGCAAATGAAAATATGGAAAGAAATTTTGGAATGCCAAATCCTGAAGGATATAGAAAAGCACTAAGACTTATGAAACAAGCTGAAAAATTTAAAAGACCGATTATTACATTTATAGATACACCAGGAGCATATCCAGGAATTGGAGCAGAAGAAAGAGGGCAAGGAGAAGCAATAGCAAGAAATATTTTAGAAATGTCTAGACTAGAAGTCCCTATAATATGTATTGTAATAGGAGAAGGTTCTAGTGGAGGAGCCTTAGCAATAGCAGTAGGAGATAAAATCCTGATGTTAGAAAATGCAATATATTCTATATTATCACCAGAAGGATTTGCAAGTATATTATATAAAGATTCTAGTAAAGCAAAAGAAGCAGCAGAAGATATGAAAGCAACTGCAGAAGATTTAAAAGAATTTGGGGTTATAGATGAAATAATAGAAGAGCCAGAAGGTGGAGTACAAGAAGATTTTGAAAATGTTGCAGAAAATATAAGAAAATATTTAATTAGAAATTTAGAAGAATTAAGAAAGTTGGATGTAGAAGAATTATTAGAAAAAAGATATAAGAAATTTAGAAAAATGTAAGATAATGATATTATCACCCATTTCCAGCTTCTCTACAATGTTTTGAGAGAAATTTATTTATAAAATTTAGGAGGGATTTATATGTTATTAAAAGATAAGAAAGTAGTTATAATGGGAGTTAGAAATAAATGGAGTATAGCTTGGGGAGCAGCAAAATCTGCTTATGAGCAAGGTGCAAAAGTTATTTGTACTTGTTCAGAAGGAAGTTTAGAAAAAGTAAAAGAACTAGTAAAAAAATTACCGGGAACAAGTGTATATGTTTGTGATAATGTAAGCAAAGATAGTGATATAGATAAATGCTTAGAAGAAATAAAGAAGGACTATAATAAAATTGATGGGATTTTACATGCAATAGCACATGCAAATACAGAAGATTTAAGAAATGATTTTATAAATACTTCGAGAGATGGATATGCTCATGCACAAGATGTTAGTGCTTATTCATTAATTGCAATTGTAAGAATGGCTAGAGAAAAAGAAATGTTGAATGAAGGAGCTAGTATTGTTGCATATACTTATTATGGGGCAGAGAAAGTTGTAGATGGATATAATCTTATGGGAATTGCAAAAGCCTCTTTAGAAGTTAGTATAAAATATTTAGCAAAAGATTTGGGGAAAGAGGGATATAGAATAAATGGAATTTCAGCAGGACCGATAAAAACTTTATCAGCAAAAGGGATTAAAGATTTCGGAACAATTTTAAACATAGTAGAAAAAAGAGCACCATTACATAAAAATGTTACAATAGAACAAGTTGGAGATAGCACAACATTTTTATTTAGTAAATTATCTAGTGGTATTACTGGAGAGATTATTCATGTAGATAATGGATTTTCAATTGTGGGAGTTTAATTTATTATTAAACTGTGAATTGTAAGAAAGTGTCGAAATATGCGATGAAAAATAAATAAAAAATATTGAAAGCAATGTAGAAATAGTATATTATATAGATAGTTTTTATCCTAAATATATTATTTCTATTTTTTATTAAATACTTTTCTGGTTAAATCTTTATAAATTCCTTGAAAAAATAAACAATATAATGTATATTTATAGCAGAAGATTGAGGTGAATTATGAAATCAAATTTTTTCAAATATATATTTATAATTTTTGTAATAGTAATTGTGCTAATTGCATTTTTTATAATAAATAGGCAAGATAAAGAAGTAGAGCAAAATACAGTAAATAGTGAAAATACAGAACAAAAACAAATAAAAGATATTAGGCTTGGAGTAGCTCAATTTGATACAGTAAATCCATTACTTACAAAAAATAAAAATTTACAAGATATTACTAAATTGATTTTTGAGCCATTAGTAGATTTATCACAAGATTATAAAGCTATACCAGCTTTAGCCAATGAATGGGCAAAGCAAGATGCAACAACTTACATTATAAAACTTAGAGAAAATGTAAAATGGTCTAATGGAGAGAGATTTACTTCTGCTGATGTTCAATTTACCTTTGACAGGTTAAAAGAGAACACATCAATTTACTCTAAAAACATACAAAATGTTACAGGTCTAGAAATTGTAGATGATTATACAGTAAAAATATATTTAGATAAAGAAATACCATTTTTTGAATATAACTTAACTTTTCCAATTTTATCAAAGACATTTTATGATTCTCAAGATTATAATAATACTACTATTGTGCCAGTCGGAACGGGAATGTATAAAGTTAGTGATGTTCAAGGAACTTATATAACTTTGACAAAAAATGCAAATTGGTGGAATAGGGAAAAACAATTAACTTTGGAAAAAATAATTGTTAATATATATGAGACTGTTGGAGAGTTATATAATAGCTTTAAAATAGGAAATGTTGATGTTATAAGCACAACAAATACTAATATTCAAGAATATATAGGAACTATTGGATATGTACCAAAAGAAGTTAAAGGAAGAGAACATGATTTTATTGCATTTAATATGCAAAACTATTTTTTAGCCAAACCAGAAGTTAGAAAAGCTATATCATATTCAATTGATAAAAACAATATAGTTTCAAGTGTTTATGGAAATAAATATTATACATCAAGTTTTACGTTAGATTATGGTAGTTGGGTGTATCAAGAGCAAGAAGTAAGTTCAGGTTATAATTTAGAACAAGCAAAACAAATTTTAGTTGATAATGGTTGGGTTTTTAGAAATAAAATTTGGCAAAAAACAGAAAATTATAAAACACAAAGTATAGCATTAAACTTAATAATAAAGGCATCTAATTCTAATCATAAAGCTGTTGCACAAAATATAAAAACACAACTTGCAAATCAAGGAATAATAATAAATATTCAAGAATATTCAGATGACCAATACTATAATGCTATAAATAATAAAGCTTATGACATGATATTATGTAGTGTTAATTTATCTCCGAACCCAGACATGACAATGTTTTTTGGAGATAACAATTTAGCAAATTATTACAGTGATGAAATATCTAAAATTATGGATGAAGTGAAAAATACAACAGATGAAGAAATTATAAAAAATGATTATAAAAGATTAGCTGAAATTTATAAAACAGAAGTACCATATATAAGTTTATATAATAATAAATATATAACAGCTTTTTCAAATCAATTAGCAGGAACAATGAATTCGAATTGGTTTAATCCATTTAATGGAATAGAAACATGGTATCGATAAAAAATAGTAAATTAATTAGTTTTTTTAGTTATTAATAAATATGATTAAAAATGTACCAAAATATAAAATGTAAAAGTAAAAATAGAGTTTGAAAAATTAATATATATTGGACGATTAAATAAACAAAAAAGTAGAAAAAATAAAAAAAGTATTGACAAAACAAATATTTGATATATAATAACTGTATCAAACAAAAGTTCAAAAAACGAGGAGGAAGAAAAATGAGTGAAAATGCAGAAAAGAAAAAAGCATTAGAAGTAGCTATGAGTCAAATAGAAAAACAATTTGGAAAAGGTTCAGTAATGAAACTTGGAGAATTTAAAGCAATGGAAATAGAAGCAATTCCAACAGGAGCATTAAGTTTAGATATAGCATTAGGAATAGGTGGAGTTCCTAGAGGAAGAATTATAGAAGTATTTGGACCTGAATCATCAGGAAAAACAACATTAGCACTACATATTGTAGCAGAAGCACAAAAAATGGGAGGAGAAGCAGCATTCATAGATGCAGAACATGCTTTAGACCCTGTATATGCTAAAAAATTAGGAGTAGATATTGATAACTTAATAGTATCACAACCAGATACTGGTGAACAAGCATTAGAAATTACAGAAAGTTTAGTAAGAAGTGGAGCCTTAGATGTAATTGTTGTAGACTCAGTTGCAGCATTAGTTCCAAAAGCTGAAATAGATGGAGATATGGGAGATTCTCATATGGGATTACAAGCAAGATTAATGTCACAAGCATTAAGAAAACTTGCAGGAGCAATCAATAAATCAAAAACAGTTCTAATATTTATAAACCAACTAAGAGAAAAAATTGGTGTAATGTTTGGTAATCCAGAAACAACAACAGGAGGTAGAGCATTAAAATTTTATGCATCTGTTAGAATGGATATAAGAAAAATAGAAAATATAAAACAAGATGGAGAAGTAAAAGGAAATAGGGTAAGGGTAAAAGTTATAAAAAATAAAGTAGCACCACCTTTTAGAGAAGCAGAATTTGATGTTGTATATGGACAAGGTATTTCAAAAGAAGGAAATATACTAGATATGGCTGTAAATTTAGATATAGTAGAAAAAGCAGGTTCATGGTTTAGCTATGATGGAAACAGAATTGGTCAAGGTAGAGAAAATGTTAAAAAATATTTAAGAGAAAATCCAAAAATGCTAGAAGAAATAGAAGCAAAAGTAAGAGAAGATTTTGAAAAAGTATTTGAAGAAAGTTTAGGAGAAGAAATTCCTGAAATAGAGGATGATGAAGAAGAGTAAGATAAAAAATCGTTTGACAATGTTATAAAAAAATAGTATAATGAATATACTAAAAGAGTAATTGTAGGATTACTAATTGGAAAAGCCCCTGCCGAAAGTGGGGAGATTTACATTAGGAAAACCCTTGCCTTAAGTAGGGAGTTATACATTAGGAGAGCCCTTGCCTCAAGTAGGGAGATTTAAAATACAAACAGGGTATAGAAATATATCCTGTTTTGTTTATAAAGGAGCAAAAATGGAAAAAAATGAAACACTAAAATTTTATACAGTACATGAAGATTATATAGACTATTTAAGCCAATTTGATAGTCATGTTAGTTGGAATAAAGATCAAAAAAGACCTTATGTAGGAATCGTATTAAGAGTAGGAAATTATTTATATTTTGCACCTTTATATTCATATAAAATAGGTTATGATAAATATAAAGATAATCCTAGTTTCATAAGAATAGAAGATAGAAAAGGCAAAAATGTATCTATTATAAGATTTGCAGAAATGATACCAGTTCCAGAAACAGCAATACAACTATTAGATTTTAACAGTAGAGGCGACAAATATAGAGATCTTTTACAAGCAGAAAGTAAGTTTATAAATGATAATAGAAATGTGATATATTCAAAAGCAAAGAAAATTTACAAAAATGTAGTACATATAAAGACACCATTCTTTACTAATATTTCATGTGATTTTGAGTTATTAGAGCAAAAATTAAAAGAATATGTTAAGGATGAACCAAAAGAAACAAAATATATAAAAGATATTGAAATAACTTGTGAAGTTTTTGAAAATATATCAACTATTGTTAAAACTTTAGAAGATAAAGGTTTAAAATATGTTGAAGAATTTACATTGAATGATATATATATGAAAAATGATAAAACTAATGAATTTGCACCTAAAAATGCGAAGATTTCAGATAGTTTAATTATTAGATATGTAAATGAAGAAGACCAAAAAATAATTTGCAAAAGAAGAATTTATAATAGTGATGGCTTTGAAACAAGTACAGCAAAGTCAATACTAAAAGTTATAAGCATAGAAGAAGCAGAAAAACATTTGAATATATTAGGATATACAAGATACTTAAATATGATTGATAAAAATTATATGTACGAAAATGATGAATTTATAGTGTATATTCAAGAAGTTAAAGATTTAGGAACATTTATAGAGTTAGAAGCCAAAAGAATAGAAAATGCAGAACAAAATATAGAGAATTTAATAGAATTTATAAAAACACTTAATTTAAAAATTGGAAAAAAATTCGATATTAGAAAAGCAGATTTACTATATTCAAAACAAAATATGAAATTATAAATAGAGTTTTCTTTAGAATGAGGCAAAATATTTACTAAAAATCACAGGGAAATTTAATCATATTACAAAAATATTACAATTGCCATATTCTTACATTT
>CATYUF010000050.1 GCA_958413095.1 uncultured Clostridium sp. | reverse complement strand
AAGTCGTACAAATTCTATATGGGTTTTAAATAAAGATAATTAAATATTTAAAACTTTCTAATTAAAAAAAATGATTTAGCCTAAATTCAAAAGAATCCGGCCGATTTCCGGCCGAAGATTGGCCAAAATTCAAAAAAGTCCGGCCAAATTCTAAGAAGAAATTAATAAATTCAAAATTACAAATTTTATAAAATTGTAAATAAGCTTATGACATATTTTTCAATATCTACAATTAATTATTTTTAGTAAGTATTTCTTCTTCATGTCCATCATCATATACCCAATGAATGTACTTAAAATCTCCACTAATTCTTGTATATTCATTTCCACCATCAATTGAACATGCTCCACATTTACATTTTTTATAATCGTGAACACTTAAAGTTTCAATTATATCATTACATTTTAAGCATATAATTTTCATAAATTCTCCACCTCTTATAGCTTTTATTTAAGACCATTATACAAACATAAAAAAATTTTTCAATAAAATTTATTCAACTGCATTTAAACTACATAAAAAAAGCCTAAAGCATACAGAAAGTAAGCAAACTTGAACCACAAATTCTCCTTACTTCGACCCAAAAATGTAGGAAGTCCAACCTTAAATAGGGACAATAAAGAAAAGACTTGGACATTTTCCAAGACTTTTTTAATAAAATAGAGGTAATTAATATGAATATTTTAAGTTTATTTTGAAGAATGAAAAATATATAAAAGATTTAATAACAAGAAACACATATCATTCAAATGCTATTGAAGGAAGTACACTCACTTATGCTATTTTATATAATGACAATAGCTTTAAAATCGAAGGAAAAGAGTCAAGAGAAATATATGAAGCTATAAATTATAAAAAAGCATTAAAATTAGTTTTTATTAGATCAAGAAAATCAATCCCAAAACACCAAAAACAATAAAAGTCAAATTAGAAAAAAACTCAATAGTTTCAGGCTTCAACTTACACATTAAAAGCTTCCCAAAAATAATAGAAAAAGCATTACTAGCAACCATTCCAAAAATACAACCAAGAATCAAAGAAAGCTTAAAATCAGGATATTGTAATCCAAGCCCTAAAGAAGAAAGAAAAGTCTTATCACCAAGTTCCCCTATAAAAATGCTAATAGCAATTATAAAAATATAATTTAATTTAAACTTAGAAATTTTTTTCAATAAATTAAAATCACCATCATTTAAATCATTATCTTTTTTCTTAAAAATAAATCCAAAAATTCCAAATAAAATAAATGAAACATAAGTAAAAATACTTAAAAAATAAGAAACCTTAGGATTAGCTAATTCAGAAACTCTACTACCAAAAAGAATAGCAAGACCATGACTAAAAAAAGTACCTAAAGCAACACCAAGTAAAATATTCTTCGTTTTACTTTTAGAAGAAAAAGACAAAACTAACAATTGTGTTTTATCACCTAACTCAGATAAAAAAATTAAAATAAAAGCTAAGCAAAAAGTATATATAAATTCCATAAATTCACAACCTCAAAATAAAAATCAATTATATATAATAAATATGAGTAATAAAAATTAATATGATAAATTTGCAAAAACATTAAAGTAAGAGAGCCGTAAAGCTTATGTGAATTTTTTGTGAAAATCTTTACATTAAATCTATAAAATGATAATATGAGCATAATATTAAAAATTTAAAGGAGGAATTTTTTGTGATAGAGGTAAAAAATATTACAAAAAGGTATGGAAAAGCCGTAGCCGTAGAAAATATTAGTTTTACCATTGAAGATGGCGAAATAGTAGGATTACTTGGACCTAATGGTGCAGGAAAAAGTACAACAATGAATATTTTAACAGGATTTCTTGAGCAAACAGAAGGAGAAGTAATAATTGATGGTTTTGATACATTAAAAAAACCAAAAAAAGCAAAAAAAGAAATAGGATATATGCCAGAAGGAGTACCACTTTATACTGATTTAACAGTAAAAGAATTTGTAACATATATGGCAGAAATAAAACAAGTAGAGAAAAAATCAAGAAAAGAAAAAGTTGAAAAAATAATAGAACAAACAGGTTTGAAAGATGTTGAGAAAAAACTTATAAAAAATCTTTCAAGAGGATATAAACAAAGAGTTAGTATGGCAGGTGCTTTAGTAGGGGAGCCTAAAATATTAATATTAGATGAACCAACTGTTGGACTAGACCCTAAACAAATAACTGAAATAAGAAACTTAATAAAAGAATTAGGAAAAACACATACAATTATTTTAAGTTCACATATTTTATCAGAAGTAAGTCAAATTTGTAACAAAGTTATAATAATAAACAAAGGGAAAATAGTTGCAGTAGATACACCTGAAAATTTAGAAAACAAAGTTAATAACAATAACTGTATTTATGTAATGGTTGAAGATACTGAAAATAAAGTAGAGCAAATAAAAGATAAAATAAATGGTGTAAAAAAGATTGAGTTAGTCGAAGAAAACAAAGATGGAACAAAACAATATCTAATAGAAGCTGAAAAACATATTGATATTAGAAAAACAATCTTCTCAGAATTTGCTAAAGAAAATATTACAATTTTTGAAATGAAAAAAGCAGATACTACATTAGAAGATGCATTTATGAAATTAATAGAAGGAGGAAATAAATAATGTGGGCAGTTATAAAAAAAGAATTTAAATCATACTTCTTTTCACCAGTAGGATATGTTTTTATAGGATTATTTTTATTAATGTTTAGTATATTTTTCTATACAGATGTATTTTACTATAAAAGCACAAATTTTGAATACATATTTTATTCTGGAGCAACAATATTAACATTTATTACTCCAATATTAACAATGAGAACAATTGCAGAAGAAAGAAAATCAGGAACAGAACAATTATTATTAACATCACCTCTTAGCATTACAAAAGTTGTTTTAGGTAAATTTATATCAGCAACATTAATTGTTTTAATAACTGAACTTTGCACATTTTTATATTTTGGAATATTAAGTTTCTTTGGAACACCACATATAACAACAGCATTAGTAACTTTATTTGGATTTTTATTATTAGCAATGAGCTATATATCTTTTGGAATATTAGCTTCAAGTATAACAGAAAATCAAATAGTTGCAGGAGTTATAACAATAGGATTTTTTATATTAACATGGTTTTTACCAAACTTTAGTAGTGCATTTTCAAATTTTTCACTAATAAATTTATTTACTAAATTTCCTTCAGGGCAAATAGACATCGCAGATATGGTAACATTTATAGCATTTACAGTTATGTGTTTAGTATTAACAATAATAGTAATGCAAAGAAGAAAAAGTGTAAGGTAAAAGGAGGCATAATTTTGAAAGAGAATAAAAAAAGCAAAGAAGCTAAATTAAAAGGAAAAGAACCTAAAAATAATATAAAAAAAGATAAAAGCAAAATAACAGATAATACGGCAAAGAAAGAAAAAAAGCCAAGTAAATTTATTGAAATAATTAAGAAGAAATGGCTGATTAATGGTACAAAGACATTAATTTTAGTTCTATTAATAATAGCTATATTTTTAGGGTTAAATATAGGAATGCAAAAATTAAACTTAGCACCAATAGATTTTAGCCAAGAAAAACTATATACATTAACAGACGAAAGTAAGAACAAAGTTAAAGAGATAGGCAAAGAAGTTCATATATATTTTGTTGGATATACAGAAGAAGCAATTGATTTAGATTTAGCTAGACAATATAATAAAGCTAATGAAAAAATTATTGTAGAAAGTGTAAATGCAACAGATAGACCTGATTTAGTAGAAAAATATGGAATAACAACAGATGCAAGTGGTATAATAGTAGCTTGTGGAGAAAAATCAAAAGTTTTAACACCAAATGATTTAGTAACATATGATTCAAGCTCAGGAAAAAGAATAAGCATTGCAGAGGAAAAATTAACAAGTGCTATAATGACAGTAACAGCTGATGATATACCAAAAGTATATTTCTTAGAAGGATATGGACAATTCTCATTAAATCAAAATATGAGATTCTTACAAATGTATTTACAAAATGAAATAACAGAAATAGAAACTTTAAATGTATTATCAACAGGAAAAATTCCAGAGGATTGTGATACATTGGTAATTACAACACCTGAAAAAGATTTTGATGATGTGGCAACAAATTCAATTATAGATTATATAAATAAAGGTGGAAACATTCTATGGTTAAATGCAGCCTTATCAACATCTAAAGATTTGCCAAATGTAAATAAAGTTTTAGCATTATATGGTATAGAACCATTTACGGTTGGTGTAATTAGAGAAACAGATAACTCAAAAATGTTATCAGGTGCTCCTGATTTTATAATACCAGAAGCTCAATATTCAGAAATTACAGAAGATTTATATGAAAATGGAGTGATTTTTGTAAATGCAACTAAAGTAAATGTAAATGATGAAAAATTATCAGAATTAAAAGTTACAAAAAATGATATATTAAAAACAAGTGAAAGTGCATATTTTAGAACTGATTTTAGTATCCAATCAAATGAAGCCCAAGCAAATGAGGAAAAAGGACAATTATTATTAGGTGCTGAATTAGAAAAAACTATATCAGAAGGAAATGAAGAAACAGGAGAAGGAGCAAAAACATCTAAGTTAATTATATATAGTGAAAACTTTTTTGTTTCAGATTATCAATTAAGCCAAAATTCTCAATATCCAATAATACAATTAGCATATAACAACAAAGACTTGGCATTAAATTCAATTGCAAAATTGTCAGATAGAGAAGAAGATATAACAGCAAGAAAAAGCACAGGAACAGTAACATATACAGCAACTGAGCAACAAGATATAATAGTAAAAGTAATTATATTTGCAGTTCCAATAGCTATAATCATATCAGGAATAATCGTATGGCAAGTAAGAAGAAGAAAAAAATAAAATAAAAAGGGTAGGGGCTGTCCTAGAATATATAAAATATTTCAGGGGTAGTCCTTTATTATATTTCATAGATAAGAACTTGTATAGAGTAGTTATAAAAAATAAAGCTTTGTATATAATATGAAGGATAGGTAATTTCAAGATTTAAAAACCTAAATATATTATATAAGGAGAAAAGATATATATAGATATATCAATAAAAAAGTAATGATAAAAAGTATTTCAAAAATTATTTTTGTAATTATAGGAGCATTAATTGGTGCAGGATTTGCATCTGGTCAAGAAATTTATGTTTTCTTTTATGCATATGGAATGAAAGGAGTTATAGGAATTATAATTTCAAGTGCACTAATAGGATATATAATATATAAAACCTTTAAAATAATACAAAAAAATGATATTAGTACATATAGAGAATTCTTAGAGATAATTATTGGAAATGACAAGAAAAATTTAATTAGTATACTAAACCTTATTATTAATACATTCTTATTAGTAACATTTTTTATAATGATTTCAGGATTTGGAGCATATTTTGAGCAACAGCTAGGAATAGATAGTTTAATTGGAAGTATTATACTAGCCATATTATGTTATATAGTATTTATGACTAGCACAAAGGGAATTGTAAAAGTCAGTACAATTATAGTTCCATTTTTAATTTTCTTTATCATATATATAGGAATACAAATATTAGGAATAATTGATATTTCTAAAATTCAACAATACACAATAAACAATAATAATAGCTTAATGTTTATACTAAAAAGTATATTATATAGTAGCTATAACAGTATATTACTAATCCCAGTATTAATAACTTTAAAGGATTATTTAAAGAATAATAGAATTAATAAATATGCATCAATTCTAACAACGATAATAGTTGCAACATTATCAATAATTTTATTTTTAATATTATCAAAAATTGATGTCAACATAGAAAATTTAGAAATGCCAGCAGTGTATTTAGTATCAAAAATCTCAAAGATATTGGCTATTATATATGGATTTATAATATTAAGTTCCATATTTACAACAAGTATATCAATCGGAAATAGTTTTATACAAAATATATGTAAAAAAAAGAAAAGTTATCAACATATTGCATTAATTATGTGTATAACTTCTATATTTGTATCAAAAATTGGCTTTTCAAATCTAGTGCAAATTTTATATCCTTTTTTTGGCTATTTAGGAATAATTCAAATTATAAAAATTATTTCAAGAGATAAAGCTTAAATATTGCTTTTTCTAATGCATTATAGTAGAATATAACCAGCAAAAGATAAGGAGAATCAATATATGAAAGATTATTGGCAAGAAACAACTGAAAGTAAAATTAATAAAAAGAAAATAATAATTTCAATAGTAATTTCAATTTTAGTTATCGGAATAATAGTTATAGCTTCATTATATATTACAAATAAAAATGTAAGAGAATGGATTGACACAAATATATTTAGAAAACAAGTAACACAAAATAATGTATCAATAATAGAGCTGGACGAAGGTCAAACTTCAAATATATATGCTTTTAACAAGTATATAGGCATATTAAATAAAAATAAGTTAAATATATATGGAAATACTGGAAACAAAGAAGCTGAAATGGATATACAAATAACTAATCCAATTTTTAACTCATCAAATAGATTTTTAGCAATAGCTGAATCAAAAGGACAAAAGGTCTATTTAATAGAAGACAAGCAAGTTTTATGGGAAAATACCATTGAAGGAAATATATCACAAGTTCATGTAAATGAAAATGGATATGTTGCAGTAATAATTTCAGATACAAGTTATAAGAGCATAATTGAAATATTTGACCCAAAAGGTAATGAGCTATTTAAAAGATTTTTATCAACAACTATGGCAGTAGATGTGAGTATATCAAATGATAACAAATATTTAGCAATAGCAGAAGTAAATCCATCAGGAACAGTTATACAATCTAATATTAGGATTATTTCAATAGAAAAGGCAAAAACAGACCCTGCAAATTCAGAAGAAAAAAATTATACAAGTGAAGCCAATAGACTGATAACTAATGTAAACTATCAGAATAAAAATAAATTAGTTTGTATGTATACAGATGGAATAACTATGATTGAAAATGATGAAGAAACTACATTGTTTGATAATAAAAATAAAAAGATTACATTAGAATCTATTGAATTAAACAATAATGTAGCTACTGTTGAAGAAAAATCATCTGGAATTTTTTCAGCAGATTCTGTCATAAATATTGTAAATATAGAAAATAAATCAACAAAAGAATATACAGTAAATTCAGTAATTAAAGAATTTTACACCAAAGGAGATATAATTGCATTAAACTTAGGAACAGAAATAGAATTTATAAATACAGGAGGTTGGTTAGTAAAAAGATATATTGCTAATCAAGAAATAACAAATATAACAGTTGGAAATAATATTGCAGGAATAATTTATAGAGACAAAGTAGAAATTGTTAATTTATAATTAAAAAGAGAAGGGGATGAACTTTAAAATGGATTTTATAGTAGATATAATAATTGTTGCAGTTGTAATTTTATCTGCATTATTAGCATATAGAAAAGGACTAATAACACTATCAATACAATTATGTGCAACAATAATTTCGATAATTGTAATTATATTTATTTACAAGCCAGTTTCTGATTTTATAATTAATACTACGAGTATTGATGAAACAATAGAAAATACAATACTAGAAAAAGCAACAGAACTAGCAAAAGATAAAAATGAAACAGAATTAATAAATACAATCAAGCAAGGAATGTTGCCAGAAACTTCAAGAAATTTATCAATTAACATAGTTCAAGGATTAGTTATTTTATTACTATATATTGTATTAAGATTAGCATTAAGATTTGTAACTGCATTAGCAAATGTTGTTGCAAAATTACCTATACTAAAGCAATGTAACAAGTTTGGAGGGGCAATATATGGAATATTAAGAGGGCTTTTAATAATTTATGTAGCATTACTAATTGTAAATTTAATAGGAGAAATTAATCCTGAAAATAAAGCTGTTAAAGCAGTAGAAGAATCTACTATTGGAAATATAATGAGTGACAATAATGTGCTAAATGTATTTTTTAATGGTTAGGATAGAAAATAAGAAATTTTTCTAAAAGTATAACTTCTAATTTAATATAATTAAAAAATTATAAAAATAAATAGTCTATAATAATAAAGACTTGGCTTTAAATTTAATTACAAATTATCAGAAATAAAAAGAATAAATCATAGAAAGAAATAATATTACACACAATTTTATGTAATAAAATTAGTATATGAACAAAGAAATGACAAGTAAGTAATCTAAAATGTCAAAATATTTTAAATTACTTACTTGTCGCTTTTGTTGCATGAGTATATAGAAAATTCGTGGTTTAGCTTGATTTATATAAAATTTTTCCATATCACTATATAAAATTAGATTATAAGAACTGTTATTGATACATATTAACAGATGCTTCATTTTTATTCTGCTATTTCAGGATTTTCCTGTAAAATTCTATCAACTATATTGTCACTAATATTAAAAGGAACAACATAACCTGTTAAAGACCTTGCTTTTTCATATAATGAAGTATTTTGTGCATTTACATATATTTTAGATTTCCCTTTACCATTTTTAGCTTCTTGAACAAGATTAGAAACTGGAGAATTCCCATCAAAAGCAACTACAACAGAACTTCTTCTTTCAAAAATTTCATAATTAAAGCTTTTATATATTCCAGAATCTTCATTTTCTGTTGAAATACGAATTTTATCAATATTTTCATTTATAAGTTTTTGTCCATTCTCTTCAGATATCATTTTTGGAACAATTGCATCTATTTCAAACTTTTTATTCAATTTTTTAGAAATATCAACTATTGCTTTTTCAAAACCTTCCATTTTATGACCTATTACAAAATATGCTTTTTCATTATTTATTTTCTTAATTAATTCTTCAAGCATTTTTTGACCTTCTTCTGTTAGTAAAGTTTCTCTGTTTTGACCATTAAAGCTACCACCAGCTATTATAATAGGAACTTTATCTGTTGGTAATTCTTTTATTTTAGTTTTTAAAAGTTCTTTTGCAAAAACACCTTTACGAATCCTCAAATCCATATTATTATCTTTGCTTTTTTCTTCATTTAACAATTCTTCTTCTAATATAGCCTCTCTTAAAGTTCTTCCATTTAGAAATTTTTCAAATTTTTTGCTTTTTTCCTCAAAATATTTGTCACTATCACTTATTAATTTATCTTCAACTTCACGCATTTTTAGAAAATCTTCATTATTTAAGTTTAATAAATTTTGTAATGCTAATTGTTCATCAATTGTATCTGTACCATAAAATCCACAACCATCAGTACCTTGTATACATTTAATATTATTTTCTAAATATGTTTTTAAAGGATGTTTAGATAAATCACTTAAGTTATTCAATCTAACATTTGATGTTAATTGAAACTCTAAAATAGCACCAGTTTCTTGCATTTTTTTAATTAAGTTTTTACCTTTTTCTGTTTTTAAATCTGCTGTATATAAACCATGACCTAATCTAAATTTTGGCATTTTCTCGCCAGGTTTCAAGGAAGAATTAATACAATCAATTGATTTTTCCACATTATCTCTTAAGCTATCATTTTCACCAGCATGTATTCTCATTGTAAATCCATTATCTTCTTCAACAACATATCTTACAATTTCACTTATAGCTGGTTGTAATTCACTTATATCATTTATTTCTTCTCCAATAAAATCACTACCAACAACATATGGACTTTTGGCAACTGCTTTCATAACATCTAAATTTTCTCTTAAATAATTTAAGCTTGTTTTTTGGTCTTTAATAATAGTTAAAGGAATTCTTCTAATAGCAAATAAAAATCTGATTTTTACACCTGTTTCTTCTTCGATTTTAGGCATTATCGCATGAACATCTTCTAGTAATTTTATTGCAGATTCTCCTTTTTTGGTAAGGTTTGTATCTGCTATTTCTACATATTTTATTCCTTGTTTTTGATATTCTCTAGCAATCCACAACAATTTATTTTGAAAGAAATTATTTTTTGAATATTTACTATCTTTTTCTTTATCCTTTAACATTTGAATAACCATATTTTTTATGTCTTGTTCAGGAATTTTATTTATATCATTTTCATTTAATAATATTTTAGTGTCACTTTCAATACCTCTTGCAAAAACATATCTGTATATGTATAATTTTTCTAAATTAGTAAATACAGCTTGACCATCTTTTAAAATGGATAAACTTGTTCTTATTTTTGAAATATTATAATCAGCATTTTCTAAGTTATTTAATATAAAATCAGCAAAATTAATAAAAGTATTATCATCAATTTTTCTTGTTAAATATTTACCTTTTAACTCAGAATCTTTAAATTGCTCTTTGACAAGCTCTCTTTGTTCTGAAATTTCAACTTCTTGTTTTTTAGACATTCTCAAATTTAATTTTTTGATATAGTATAAAGGATATCTAATTTGATTACTTATTCCCAAAGCAATTAAGCAATCTGGAGATAGATTTGCATTCATATGTGTATGTAAATCTGTTCTAAATTTTGACTTTTTTAAAATATATGACTTAATAATTGTTTTTTCTATTGGTAAATTATATTCTTTTGTTTGAGACATAAGTGTTTTTGTAATTGCTGGAATTTTAGCTTTAATTTCTATTTTTCCGTTTTCATAAATATTAGCAATTTTAAAACCACCAAGTCTAAATATATATACAATTTCATTATCACCATTTATACTCGCAGGTATAGTTCCTGTTATTATTTTCATATCATTTTCATTTTTAACAGTTTCTACATTACAAATTTTGGCTAAATTAGTAATTAAATTTCCGGTATTATGATTTGGAGTTTCTAAAATATATGTTATTTCATCTTCGTTTGATTTGTATAAATTTATTATTATATCTTTTTCTTTGTCTAAATAAAACTTATTTAAAAATTTTAAATTTTTCATTTATATTTCCTCCAATTCTAAATTTAAGTAATTACTCAATATTGTACCATAAAAAGTAAAATGATTCAATATTTATGTAAACATTTTAGGGGATTTGTGTTACTATATAATAGTTTTTGCAAATTAGTCGCTGAAAATAGTTGATAATTATGATTTTTTTGGATTTTGACTACTTATTTCATTCAGAAAGAATTGGTAAGGCTTCCTAATGAGCCTCTCTCACTCAGACCCTTTCATACTTCAAGTACCGTGAGCATTCCTCATTCGAAAGCCTAACCAATTCTAATCTTCATTCCATGCGAACGTCAAAATCCAAAAAAATCATAATTATCAACTACTTTCAGCTACTCTACAAGAAAAAATATTATACAGTAACAAATTTGTGTTAAACTAAAATATTAAAATTGAAATTTAGCTTGTAATATATTAAAAATAAAAAGTTTTATTTTTAAGTATAGCAAAAAAATATATAACTATATGAATATTTATAATATTGAATTATAATAAATAAAAAATATAAAAAAACAAA
>CATYUF010000049.1 GCA_958413095.1 uncultured Clostridium sp. | reverse complement strand
AAAAATAACTAATGTTAAGTTAATTTTCTTAAACTAACATTATTATACTAGGAGGAGTAAAGTTAATGGAAATATTAAAAGTTCAAAACTTAACTAAAAAATATGGAAAAAAAGATACAGAAGTAGTGGCCTTAGATGATGTATCTTTTAGTGTAAGTAAAGGAGAGTTTGTTGCAATTATAGGAGCATCTGGAAGTGGAAAGTCAACTTTATTACATTTAATAGGTGGAGTAGATAAGCCAACTAGTGGAAAAGTATTTATAGATGGAACTGATATTTATGCACTTAATAATGATAATTTAGCAATTTTTAGAAGAAGACAAATAGGGTTAATTTATCAATTCTATAATTTAATACCAATATTAAATGTAAAAGAAAATATAACTCTACCATGTGATTTGGATGGACAAAAGATAGATGAAAAACATTTGAATGAAATTTTATATGTCTTAGGTTTAGAAAAAAGAGTAAATCATTTACCAAATGAATTGTCAGGAGGTCAACAGCAAAGAGTTTCAATAGGAAGAGCAATAATCAATAATCCTAGTATAGTTTTAGCAGACGAACCAACAGGTAATTTAGATAGTAAAGCTTCAAAGGAAATAATGGATTTATTGAAACTTTCTAATAAAAAATATAATCAAACATTAATAGTGATAACACATGATGAAAAAATTGCATTAGAAGCTGATAGAATTATAACAATACAAGATGGAAAATTAATTAAAGATGAAAAAAATAGATAAGAGAGTTTGGTTAAAAATATATTAGAAGGGATGGAAAATAATTATGAAAATTTTAAATTCATTAACTGTCAAAAATTTAAAATTAAATAAGAAAAGAACAATAGTAACAATAATTGGTATTTCTCTTTCTATTGCTTTAATTTGTGCAATTACAACATTTGTTGCAAGTTTTCAATCTGCGATGATAGAAAGAGAAATAAAAAAAGGTGGAAATTATCATATAAGAATATCTAATGTATCTGATGAAAATATGAAATATTTAGAAAATAATGCTAAAGTAGAAAAAGTAGCAAAAGAAGAGGAGATTGGATATTCAAAATTAGAAGCTTCAGAAAATCCAAATAAACCATATGGATATGTAATGGCATATGATGAGGAAAGATTACAAAATGGAGGAATAATCTTAAAAGAAGGTAGAATGCCAGAAAATGAAGATGAAATATTAATACCGGAACATTTACTTACAAATGGGAAAATTGAATTGAAGGTTGGAGATACTTTAAAACTTGATATAGGAAAGAGATATAAAGGAGGATATGAGTTAACTCAATCAAATCCATATTATACAGATGAAGATTTAGAAAGAAGAAAAAAGGATAATACATATGAAGAATATGAGTTAGAGCAAGAAACATTTACAGCAGAAGAAGAAAAACAATATAAAATAGTTGGTATAATGGAAAGACTAGATATAGAAAATTATTCAGCACCAGGATATACAATGATAACGAAATTAGAAAATACTAATATTAATAAAGATAGAAATGTAGCATTATTATTAAAAAAACCATCAGAAACATATAATTTTTCAGAATACTTGAAAAGAACATTAAATATAAATGAAGCAACAATACAAGTTAATGAAGGTTTACTATATTATATGGGAATATTCAAAAGTAACAGGATGGAAAATTTCTTATTAGTAATGGCTATGATAGTAATAGGAATAATACTATTTACATCAGCATTTGTAATAAAAAATAGTTTTAATATATCTCTAACAGAAAAAACTAAAGAACTGGGAATGATAGCAAGTGTAGGAGCAACTTCAAAACAATTAAGAAGAAGCATATTTTTTGAAGGTACTATTTTAGGAATTATATCAATACCATTAGGAATAATAATAGGAGTATTTGCAATATGGATAGTACTACTAATTGTGAATTCATTATTAAATTCTATGTCACAACCATTAGTTGACAATTTTGATTTGAAATTAATAGTATCACTTCCAGCAATAGGAATAGCAGTGATAGTTTCTATTGTAATGATAATAATATCACTTATAAAACCAAGTTATAGAGCTGGAAAAATAACACCAATAGATGCTATTAGAGAGAGTACAGATATAAAACAAAATAAAAAGAAAAATAAAAATTATAAAATAACAAAAAAACTTTTTGGTATAGAAGGAGTAATAGCTAGGAAAAATTTTAACAGGAGTAAAAGAAAATATAGAACAACAATTTTTTCAATATTTTTAAGTATAGTTTTATTTATATCAATGAGTTCTTTTGCAGATAATATGTTTGGAGTATCTTCAATAGATATAAAACCAACTGATGTAAATTTGACTATATATGGGTATGCTGATAAGAGTGATGAACAAAAACAAGAGTATTTTGATAAAATCAAAAATATTGAAGGAATAAAAAATTATGCGATTTTAAAAACGAAACAATATTTTATAGATGAAAATAAATATTATACTGAAAGAGCAAAAGAAAAATATTCGCAAAATACAGGATTACAAACAATTCAAATGTCAGCTTTAGGAGATAAAGAGTATAGAAATTATATAAGTAAACTAGGATTAAAATATGAAGATGTAAAAGATAAAGCGATATTATATGATACAACAATGTTTTACGAATATGAGGAAGGAAAAGATGGAGTAAAAAGAGTAGAAGATAATATATTAAAAATAAATGAAAAAGAAAAAATAGATTTGTATGATAGAACAGACGAAAATGGAAATTTTATAGATTTATCAAATATAGAAATTTCTGTTAGAACAAAAGAACTTCCTATGGGAGGAATTTTTAGAGATGAAGGATATCCTGTTTTGATAGTATCAGATGAATATATGAATAAATTACAAGATGTAGCACTTAGGTCAATGATGATTTCAGCAGAAGATCCATATAAAGTTCAAGAAAAAATTATAGAAATTGATAAAACGAACAAAGATAATATTTACAATTTTGAAGAAGAAGTAAAAGCCAATAATACACTAAATCTTATAATTTCAATTTTTCTATATGGATTTATTGCAGTAATTTCAATAATCGGAATAACAAATATTTTTAATACAATAACAACAAATATGGCACTTAGAAATAGAGAATTTGCAATACTAAAATCAATAGGAATGACAAATAAAGAATTTAGAAAAATGATAAACTATGAAAGCTTTATATATGGGCTAAAAGCTTTAATTTTAGGATTACCAGTTGGAGTATTATTATCATATTTCATGTATAAAGTAACTACTACTATATATGAAGAACCATATGAATTACCAATAGTTTCTATAATAATTTCAATTATATTTGTATTCGTAGTTATAGCTATAACTATGCAATATTCAGTAAAGAAGACTAAGAAACAGAATATTATTGAGACTATAAGGAAAGAGAATATATAAAGTTATTAAAAAGAGTTTAATAAAACAGAAATAAGATGTAGAAGTGAAAAATTTATAAACACCTCCAAAAAAACATAGATTAGTATAGGTGAAAGACTGGATTCAGGATATAAAAAATATTTCTGAATCTAGTCTTTGTTTATTATATAGAAAAAATATAATAAAAAATTTTTCAAATATCTCAAGATTGCTATTGAAAAGTACTTGACAGTTTACAATAATAAAGATAAAATATATTATGTAGGAAAAAATATATCTAATAAGAAACATATATATATATTTTATTCGAACATTGAAAATTAAATAAGAAAGAGGTGTATGATTATATGGATATA
Organism: uncultured Clostridium sp.; assembly: GCA_958413095.1. Classification (GTDB taxonomy): domain Bacteria; phylum Bacillota; class Clostridia; order TANB77; family CAG-508; genus CAG-269. Next base: position 7,994 of record CATYUF010000049.1, on the reverse strand, counting down.
GTAATCATTATCGCCGCTCTCTTAATCTCATTAGCAATAGGATTTCTAGTAGGTATGATATATAGAAAGAAAGTTGCAGAGTCTAAAATTCAAGGTGCAGAAAATGAAGCAAAAAGATTAATTGATTTAGCGAAAATAGAAGGTGAAAACTTAAAAAAAGAAGAAATTTTTAAGGCTAAAGAAGAAATCATGAATAGTAGGAAAGAATTAGATCAAGAGATTAAAGAAAGAAGAGGCGAAGTACAAAAACAAGAAGCAAGATTAATTCAAAAAGAAGAAAATCTAGATAGGCGTTCTGAAAATTTTGAAAGAAAAGAACAAGATTTAGAAAGAGAAATTAAGGAATTAGAAAATCAAAGGTTAGAAGTAGAAGAATTACATGCTCAAGGAATGGTTGAACTTCAAAAAATTGCGGCTTTGACAAGAGAAGAAGCTAAAGATAGGCTTCTATCAGAAGTTGATAAGGAGATAACAGCAGAAAAGGCAGCTTTAATCAGAGAAAAAGAACAAAAAGCCAAAGAAGATGCAACTAAAAATGCAAGAGAAATCTTAGCTTATGCAGTACAAAAATGTGCAGCAGACCATTCACAAGAAACTACTGTATCAATTGTAGCTCTTCCAAGTGATGAAATGAAAGGAAGAATAATTGGTAGAGAAGGAAGAAATATAAAAGCATTAGAAACTTTAACAGGAATTGATTTGATAATTGATGATACACCTGAAGCAGTAGTATTATCAGGTTTTGATCCATTAAGAAGAGAAGTTGCTAAATTAGCTCTAGAAAAACTAATTGATGATGGAAGAATTCATCCAGCAAAGATTGAAGAAATGGTAGAAAAAGCTAAAGAAGAACTTGAAAACACTATTAAAGAAGAAGGAGAAAGAGCTGTATTAGAAACAGGGGTTATAGGACTACATCCGGACATAGTAAAATTAATAGGAAAATTAAAATATAGAACAAGCTATGGTCAAAATGTATTAAATCACTCTATTGAAGTTTCAAATTTAGCTAGAATAATGGCAGAAGAACTTGGATTAGATACTAAATTAGCTAGAAGAGCAGGGTTATTGCATGATATTGGAAAAGCATTAGACCATGACATGGAAGGTACACATGTTGAAATAGGAGTAGAAGTATTAAGAAAATATAAGGAAAATCCATTAGTGATAAATGCAGTAGAAGCTCATCATGGAGATGTAGAACCACAAACATTAGAGGCTGTATTAGTACAAGCAGCAGATGCAATTTCGGCATCAAGACCAGGAGCAAGAAGAGAAACTTTAGAAGCATATATTAAAAGATTACAAAATCTTGAAGAAATAGCAGATTCATTTGAAGGCGTAGACAAATCATTTGCAATACAAGCAGGTCGTGAAGTTAGAGTAGTAGTAAAACCTGAAAAAATATCAGATGATAAAATGACAATCCTTGCAAGAGATTTATCTAAGAAAATTGAGGCTGAAATGGATTATCCAGGACAAATAAAGGTTAATGTAATTCGTGAAACTAGAGTGGTAGATTATGCAAAATAATATGCTAATTAAGACTTTAGAATTAAATTTTATAATTACTAAAAATATATAGTTAATAGTAATAAAAGAAGAACTGAGTAAGAAAAAATTCTTATTTGGTTCTTTTTTTGTTATATTAAGAAATGAAGTTCTGAATGTTTTAATTAGATTTAAGTTAGCCGCTGGAAATTGGTGATACTTATGATTTTTTTAGTTTTTTGACTACTTGTTCCATTCAGAAAGAATTGGTAAGGCTTTCTCATGAGCCTCTTTCACTCAGACCCCTTCATACTTCAGGTACCGTGAACATTCCTCATTCGAAAGCCTAACCAATTCTAATCTTCATTTCAGTCGAACGTCAAAAATCTAAAAAAATCATAAGTATCACCAATTTCCAGCTACTCTACAATAATTATGTTATCTACGGTAACTTTTGGATAAAAAATAAAGTTGCATAAAGATAAAATATATAGTATTATAGCGATATATAATTAAGAAAAAATAATAAAAGAAAGAAGGAATAAGTTTGAAAATTTTAGCAGTTGGAGATTTAATTGGAAGTGCTGGTATTAATGAATTAAGACGACAGTTAAAGAGAATAAAGGAAAAAGAAAAAATTGATTTTATAATAGTAAATGGTGAAAATTCAGCGGAAGGAATGGGGATTACAGAAAAAAATTTTAATGATATATTATCACAAAATGTTGATGTTATAACAATGGGAAACCATACTTGGGGAAAAAAGGATATATTCAAGTTTATAGATCATCCAAAGTTAATTAGACCTGCTAATTATCCAAAAGGAGTAGTGGGAAAAGGTTATGGAATATATGAATGTGGTAATAAGAAAATTGCAGTTATAAATTTAATAGGTAGAGTAGATATAAATGTATTATCAGATAATCCATTTATTGAAGCTAAAAATATTATAGAAAAAATAGAAAAAGAAGTAGATATAATAGTAGTAGATTTTCATGCTGAAGCAACAGCTGAAAAAATTGCAATGGGAAATTACTTGGATGGAAAAGCTACTCTTGTGTATGGAACACATACACATGTGCAAACTGCTGATGAAAAAATATTGCCTAAAGGAACAGGATATATAACAGACATAGGAATGACAGGTCCTAAAAATTCTGTAATAGGAATGGAAATATCTGCTTCAATAAAGAGATTTGAAACAACATTGCCAGAAAGATATAAAATAGCAACAGGAGAATGTATCTTTAATGGGATTGTAGTTAATCTAGATGATGATACAAATAAAGTAAAAGAAATAAAAAGAATTAACCTGAAATAAATGTCGAAAAACTAGCTTTATTGCGATGAAAAGCCTCAAAAATTTGCTCAAACACCTTTACAATATTTTCCATATAATATAAAATAGTCATTGTAAAAGTTGCAACAAAAAATAAAAATTATAGGAGGCAAAAGAAAATGGAAATTTTAAAAATTTCATCAAAATCAAACCCTAATTCAGTAGCAGGAGCAATAGCTGGATTAGTAAAAGAATCAAGTAAAGCAGAAATGCAAGCAATCGGAGCAGGAGCATTAAACCAAGCTGTAAAGGCAGTTGCAATAGCAAGAGGATTTGTAGCACCATCAGGAGTTGACCTAGTATGTATACCAGCTTTTGCAGAAGTAGAAGTTGAAGGTGAAGATAGGACTGGTATAAAATTAATTGTGGAATCAAGAACATAGAATAAATAGATAAGTAAAAAAGGGCTATTTTAGGATAAAAAATTCTGAGAGTAGCTCTTTTATTATTGTATGGAAAATTAGCCATTTTTCTTATATAAAAAAAATATAATTATTTCTTGACAAATCATTTAGAATATGAAAAAATACGAGTATAAATAAAGAAAAAATTTATACGAGAAAGAAAGGAATGTAATAAAAATGAAAAAAATAAGAGGTTTTGAAATAGCAAAAGGATTTGAAGATAAAGAAATTAATTTACCTGTTAGAAAGACTAAATTTTCAGCAGGATATGATATAGAAGCTGCAGAGGAAGTAGTTGTTCCAAGCTTTAAAAAAGGAATGAATCCAACTTTAATAAAAACAGGAATAAAAGTGCATATGCAAGATGATGAAGTATTAATGTTATATAATCGTAGTTCTAATCCAAAGAAAAAAGGATTAATTCTTGCAAATAGTGTTGGGGTTATAGATAAAGACTATTATGGAAATCAAGATAATGATGGACATATTATGTTTGCTTTTTATAATATCAAAGATGAAGATATAACAATAAAAAAAGGAGAAGCAATAGGACAAGCAGTGTTCCAAAAATATTTAGTGACAGATGATGACAGTGCTGAAGGAGAAAGAATTGGAGGGTTTGGTTCAACAAACAAAAATGTGTAACAAAAAAACATAAAAAACTTTTATCCTTAGAGTATAAAGAGATAGCTCAATAAATACACATAAAATAGACGGAAAAGCCTTTGACTTTTACCGTCTTTTGTAGTATAATAAATATGGTTAAAAAATCCAATAAAGTTATTTAATACTATTTACATAACTTTATTATATTTTTTCTGCCAAATAAATAAAAATGCTGAAAGGAGTTGACTTACATGTTTAATGTAGGAGACAAAATAGTTTATCCAATGCATGGAGCAGGAACAATCGATGCAATTGAGGAAAAAGACATTTTAGGTCAAAAACAATCTTATTATATACTAAAAATGCCAGGGGAGGTTAAAGTAATGGTTCCAACCGCAAAGGCAGAAGAGGTAGGAGTAAGAAGTATTATAAACAAAGAATCAGCAGATAAAGTATTTGGTGTTTTATCACAAGATGAAACAATCATGGATAAAAATTGGAATAAGCGTTATAGAGACAACATGGAAAAAATGAAAAGTGGCGATATCTATGAAATAGCAGATGTCGTTAGAAATTTAAGTTTTAAACAAAAGGAAAAAGGGCTTTCAACAGGAGAAAAGAAAATGCTAAATAATGCTAAACAAATTTTAGTGAGTGAATTAGTTTTAGCAGAACATGCAAGTCAAGAAGAAGTAGAACAATTAGTTGAAAATAAAATAAATACATCTTTCATGATGTTCAGGGCTGAAAGTATTGAACAAGAAAGTGTTGTTAATAAATTTATACCATTTGATAGCACAGGAACTGATAATAATTAATATTTTAAACTAATTAGAATTAGAAAAGAAATAATAAGATATTTTTATATTTATTATTTCTTTTTTGTTGCTTTTATATAAGGAAAATGATATATTTATATCAATGAATTAGAATTTTTATAAAAGATAGGTGGGAAACAAATGAAGAAAATTAATCATAAAAAACAGCGAGGTGTAACAATTATTGCATTAACAGTAACAATAATTGTATTATTAATTTTAGCAGGAATTTCAATATCAATATTGACAGGAGATAGCAAATTAATTGGAAAAAGTGAACAATCAAAAAGAGAAACTGAAATTATGCAGTATCAAGAAAAATTAGAAATTTTAAAGCAATTAGAATATACGAATAATTATACAACAGATATAGAACAGTTTTTGAATAATTATGCTGAAGTAGTAGGGCAGGATGAAATGTTTAAACAAAATAAAGGAATAACACCAGATGTTACAAATAATTTAGTAACAGTAATAACAAAAGAAGGATATAAATTTGAAGTAACAATGGATGATGTTATATATGTTGGAGATGAAAATGACGATAATATAGATATAAATAATGTACGAGTTACAATACAGGCTACTCCAACAGATTGGACAAATGGAAAGGTAAGAATAAAAATTTCAACTAATACAACAAATGTTACTAAACAATATAGTTTAGATAGCGGAAACAACTGGAAGAAATATGAAAATGAAATAGAAATACAAGACAATGGAACTGAAATACAAGCAAGAGCGGTAAATGGTAATAATGAAATTACAAATATAGTAACAAAAAGAATAGAAAATATAGATAGATTAGAGCCAAATAATTTTACACCAAGAGTATCAAAAACAACAAATAGCTTAGAAATAACAGCAAGTACAACAGATAAAGAAGCAACAACAAAAGATGGAAAAAGTGGAATAGAAGGATATAAATTTAGTAAGGATAATGGAAGTAATTGGACGGATATAAAATCAGAAGGAAAATATACTTTTGATAACCTAAAACCAGGAACAACTTACCCAATAAAAGTAAAAGCAATAGATAATGCAGGAAATGAAGCAGAAACAACAATAAATGGAACAACAGAGGAAGAAATAATATTACCAAATCCAGCAGAAAAGATACAAATAACAAAAACACCAACAAACTGGACAAATGGAGCAGTAACAGTAAAAATGACAAATACAGCAACAGATTACAAAATTCAATACTCAAAAGACAATAGAAGTTGGCAAATGTATACAGGAGATATAATAGTAGAAAATAATAATGAAACAATATATGCAAGACTATATAATGAAGATAGAAAACAAGCAACAGAAAGTATAAATACCCAAATAACAAATATAGATAGATTACAGCCAAATATATCAGCACCAACATTAGTAGAAGGAATAGATACAATAAAAATAACAGTAACAGCAACAGACAAAGAAGCAACAGGAACAGATGGAAAAAGTGGAATAAGAGGATATAGATTTAGTAAAGATGGAGGAAGTAGTTGGACAGAAGAGCAAACAAGTAATATATATACATTTGGAAGACTAACTCCAGGAGCAAGTTATAGAATAAAAGTAAAAGCAATAGACAATGCAGGAAACGAAACAGAAACCCAAGAAGTAACAGGAACAACAGAAGCGATACCAGGAGGAAACAATAATATATTTTTCAATTACTCACCAAGTGAATGGACAAATGGAAATGTAATAGTAACAATAACAGCACCAGCTGAAAATTATCAATTACAATACAGTAAAGACGGAAGAACATGGAATAATTATAATAGCCAAACAAAAGTGGAAATGACAGAAAATGGACCAATATATGCAAGATTAGCATATGGAGAAAACTATGGAGCAACAGCTACAGGAAATGTAGGAAATATAGATAAAATATTGCCTACTGGAAGTGGAAAGGCAACATTAAATTCAAAAAGCGATAAAGAAGCAACAATACAAGTAACAGCAACAGATGCACATTCTGGTCTAGCAAGTATAACCAATAAAACAACAGAATTTATAAGAAAAGAAAGCGATACAACATATAAAGTAACAAAAAATGGAATATTTGAGTTTTATGTTACAGATAAAGCAGGAAATAGGAATACAATATCAGTAGAAATGCAAGACTTTTTATGGGAGGAAACGAAAACAAGTGATTCAGAGTGGTATAGTTATAACAATCTTGCAAATGGAAACAGAAAAGCAAATGTAAATACCCCTAAACTAGTAGGAAATATGAAACCAATAAAATATGTAGGAGCAGAAGCAGATACTCAAGGAGGAAGCAAGTGGGCGAATGCAATGACTGCAGATGGAAGTATGTGGGTATGGATTCCAAGGTATGCATATAAGATAACAGAAGGATATCATACAAACCAAGCAGGAACAATAGAGGTAGCATTTTTAGATACAAGCAATAAATTCTTAAATGGAGAAACAGGAGTATTAACAACAAATGTAGAAGACCCAGAAGCAGGAAGAACAAAATGGTTAGTACATCCAGCGTTTACATCTAATGCAGAAGCAGGAGGAGGATTTGGAGAGATTCCAGGAATATGGGTAGGAAAATTCGAGGCAACTGGAACATATAGTAGTGGAGATGCAAGTAAAGTGACTGTAAAACCAGGAACAAAAAGTTTAAATGGGATGAAAGTAAATGAGCAATATAAAGCAGGAAAGAGCGCAACATATGGAGAAAGTGTAAACTTAAATAGTCATATGATAAAAAATAGCGAATGGGGAGTAACAGTATATTTGGCACATAGCAAATATGGGACAAATAAGCAAGAAGTAGAGAGAAATCAAAACTCAGAACTCTATACAGGAGGAGTAAGTACAATAGAAGAAATATACACAAGTAATAAATTACAGTCAACAACGCATAATGCAACGGGAATATATGATTTGAATGGAGGTTCACTAGAGAGTGTAGCATCATATGTAAACACTAGATATATATGTTTAGAAGTATATGGAGGAAAAAAAGTAGGAGATTTATATGGGGCTACAGAAGAAGAACAAAAAACAAGCACAAAATATAAAACAGTGTATAGTTCAGTAATTTATGCAAGCCAAGATTATGAGATTGCAGGAAAGAAGAATAAAGGAGATGCAACATACGAAACATCAAAAGAATTTAATGGTGATAATTGGGGATGGTTTAATAACGGTACAGCATTTCCTAGTGAATATGCTCCATTCTTTATTCGAGGAGGTCGTTGCTATGAGTTTTCAGCTGGGACGTTCTATTTCAGTAACAGTGGTGGCGATTCTGATCATGACATTTCGTTTCGCCCGGTGTTGGCTCCTTAGCACTTTGAAGTGACGGGACTGTAAGAA
>CATYUF010000048.1 GCA_958413095.1 uncultured Clostridium sp. | reverse complement strand
AGCCATTAGGAATAAAAGTAACAAGAATAGCACATGGAATTCCTGTTGGAGGAGATTTAGAATATACTGACGAAATTACTTTGACAAAAGCGTTAGAGGGAAGAAGAGAAATTTGAAAAAATAAGCAATTACTGTTATAATATTAATTATAAACCTAAGAAGGGAGAAGTAAATAATATGGAAGATAGGCGGATACTTATTCCAAAGGAGTTGCTAGAAAAATCAGATTTGAAAAAGGTAGAGCAAATTATTATTACATTAAATGATAATGGAATTTTGCTGGTACCATATCAAGATGATTACAAAGAATTCAATGTATTAGGAATTAGATCTTTGGACAAAGGTAGATTTTCACTTCCAAATAACATTCGTATTCCCGTAAAAGAATTAGTACCTGTATTATACAGAGGGAAAATTTGGATAAAGAGGTGTGTTCTGTGAACACACCTTTAACAAATTTTATTTTAATAAAATATCACAAATATCCCTAGTAGAATTAATATTAGCCAAAAGTTTAGTATTTTGTTTCATTTCTTTCAATTTAGTAGGAGATGCAAATAAATTTGTTAAAATCTCATTAACATCATCATCTTTTTTTAGCCAAATTGCAATATTTTTACTTTCTAAAAACTCAGCATTTTCCACTTCTTGACCTGGAATAGGATTAATTATAATCATAGGTAATCTTGATGCCAAACTTTCAGTAGTAGTCATACCACCTGGTTTTGTAACTACTAAATCAGAAATACTCATCAATTCAGGAACTTTATTAGTAAACTCTAATACTTTTACATTTTCCTCACAGTTATTTTCCCTAACAATATTTTCAAATGCCAATTTCATTTTTTCATTTTTACCAGCAATTCCAATCACTTGAAAATCTTTAGATTTAGCAAATTTAGTAAACTCTTCAAAAATTTCAACAGTTCTAGTTTTCCCTAAACCGAATTCTCCACCACCAAAAAATAAAATATTAAATTTATTATTTTTTAACTCAAAGCTTTTTAAAACATCATTTCTATCATACTTGCAAAGGAATTTATTAGAAAGAGGAATTCCAGTAACAAATATTTTATGTTCTTCTATATTTTGAGAAAGAAGATATGATTTCATTTTATCATGAGCTACAAAGAAATAGTCAGTATAATCAGAGCCAACTAACCATTGACTATGAGGTGCAAAATCTGTTAAAATTGTAGCTATTTTTGCATTTATTTTTCCTTTTCTTTTTAAATAACTACACATTTGACTACCAAAAGGATGTGTAGAAATAATTAAATCAGGTTGTTTTTCTCGTAAAAGGCGAAGTAATTTAATTGCCATTATTTTATTAGACCTTGAACTAATATGTGCAAGTGGTCCTTTTTGAGAGTCATTATATATTTTTCCCCAAGCCCAAGGCATTTTTTTTGCCATTTCTCTATAAGCGGCAGTAGTCATTTTTTCTATTGCTTTATTAACATATTTCATACAGTCTATTAATTCGACTTCAATATTTTTATCTTTATAATTATTTAAAATACATTCATTAATTGATTCAGCAGCTTTTAAGTGCCCTCCTCCATATGAAGCATAAAAAATTAAAATTTTCATATAAAATTACGTTCCTTTCTGGATTTTTTAACATTTTACCACAAAAATTATAAAAATTCAAAAATTGGAATAAAAATCATAAAAAAATACAAACTAATAAAGAATATTAAATTTATAATAAAAAAGAATTTTTGCAAAAAATTTTAAATTTAAAATTGTATTAAAAAACTTGCAAAAAAATTTTTATTAAAATTTGTGCTATATGCAGAGAAATAAAGCAAGGAGGGAATTATATTAAATATGAAAGAAATATTAAAAACAATAATTATTTTTATTTTACTTATAGCAATATTAGGAACTTTAATATATATATGTCAAGAAAATGTTAATCCAAACATTTCATATGCAGCATCATCAAATACATCAGATATTCAATTAATGGCAAGAGCTATTAATGGAGAAGCAAGAGGTGAGCCATATGAAGGACAAGTTGCTGTAGGAGCAGTAATATTAAACAGGGTAAAAAGTTCACAATTTCCTAATACAATAGCAGGTGTAATTTATCAAAAAGGTGCATTTACAGCAGTAGCAGATGGTCAAATAAATCAACCAATAGATAGTAATTCAACAGTATATAAGGCTGCTAGAGATGCAATGAATGGTTGGGACCCGACAGGGGGATGCATATATTATTTTAATCCAAATACTGCTACGAACAAATGGATTTGGTCAAGACCGTTAGTAAAGGTTATAGGGAAACATAGATTTTGTAAGTAAAATTATGACAAAATTAATATAAGATAAAGGTACCATTAAACCAAAATTTTTAGAGTAAAAATAAAATAATTAATGGAGAAAGGTAAGTATAATATTTTAAATTTTAAAAAGAAATATATAACAATAAATATTAAATAGTAAATCTCAAATTTTAAATTTTATTATATTATACAAGGAAAGATTTTGAATAAATTAGAAGATTGGAAAAATAGGTTAAAAAAAGGACATATGTTAAGTATAATATGTGTATTATTAATAGTAGTTGCTATATTAGGAGCAATTATATACAAAAAACAAAGAGAATACAGACAAGCCTCAGAAAATTCATATAATATGGCATTTTATGAGCTAGTAGATTATGTTCAAAATGTGGAAACATATTTAGCTAAGTCAATGATATCAACTACATCTGAACATGGAGCAGAGACATTAACTAATCTTTGGAGGGAAGCAAATTTAGCACAAAGTTATCTTAGTATGTTACCAATAGAAAGTCAAGAATTAGAAAATACAGAAAAATTTTTAAATCAAGTAAGTGATTATAGTTATTCATTATCAAGAAAAAATATATATAATGAAAATTTAACAGATGATGAATTAGCAAATTTAGAAGAACTACATGGATATAGTGTGGAATTAGAAAACACTTTAAATCAATTATCAGAAGATTTAAATACAGGAAGATTTAAATGGGGAGAATTAACTAAAAAAGGAACAGTAGCATTTGCACAACAAGTTGATAATGTATCAAAAGAAAGTTTTTCGAATTTAGAAGAAAATTTTCATCAATATAGTGGATTAATTTATGATGGTGCTTTTTCAGAACATTTAACAAGTAACGAAAAAAAGGGATTAACAGGAGATGACATTGATGAAGAAAGAGCAAAACAAATAGCACAAGAATTTGTTGGAAATGATAATATAAAAGAAATATCAAATTTAGGATTTTCAGAAAATGCTACAATACCAGCATATGACTTTTCAATAAAAAATAATAATGATGAAAATGTAAATATTTCAATTTCTAAAAAAGGTGGACATATTATATATATGAACACTAATAGAGAAGTTAGTTCCGAAATAATTTCAAGTGAAGATGCAAATAAAAAAGGAATAGAATTTTTAGAGCAAAAAGGTTTTAAAAATATGAAGGAAACATATTTCTTAAAACAAGAAGGTGTAATGACAATTAATTATGCATATTCTCAAGAAGGAGTAATTGCTTATCCTGATTTAATTAAGGTTAAAGTAGCATTAGACAATGGAGAAGTATTGGGAATAGAAACAACAGGATACTTGAATAACCATACTCAAAGAGATGTAAGCAATATAAAAATTTCAAAAGAAGAAGCTAAGAAAAACTTAAATAAGAACTTAGAGATTCAAAGTGAAGGAATGGCAATAATTCCAACAGAGTGGAAGACAGAACTTTTATGTTATGAGTTTAAGGGTAAAGTTGATGATAGAGAGTTTTTAGTATATATCAATGCTGAAAATGGTAGAGAAGAAGATATTTTGATAATAACTAATACTCCTAATGGAACTTTGGCAATGTAGAGTGAGGCTATCTGAAATTGACTTTATTAGAATAACGAGTATATAGAATAAATTGTGTGAGTTAAAAATGAGTATATAGAAAACTTTGTGTAAAGTTAAAAAATAAACCTTCTTATGATAAAATAAAAATTTCATAAGAAGGTTTTTAATATGTGAATTGTCAATTATAAAATCCTAAAATTATCATAAGAAGCTTAAGATTTAATAAGACATAATATTTTAAAGATTTATTTTTTATTATAGAAAATTGAATTTTTAATGCCTTTTATAAGTATCCCTAGAAAGCAGTTCAGACTTTACAACCTGCCCATTTTGTTTTAATATTCTATAAGCTTCTGAGTAAATTGCAGAAGATGTTGTACCAGTAACTCTTGAAGAGATTTCTACATCATATTCATGAGCACTTCTTAAACCATATATATTGAAAGTTGTAATTCCATTAGAAACACTACAAGTAATTTTTATTGGGTAATCTCTGGTATTTTTAAATTTAAAATCAATAGCTCCATAAACTACAGTTGCATCTCTACTAGCAGTTACATAAGAAGGAACAAATTGATGATTACTTCTAGAAACAATTCCTAAATTTGCATATAGTACAGCATTATATAATGTTGAAGTTATTTGGCAAATTCCTCCACCTAAACCGTCTACAACTTCTCCACTAACATAAATAGGCGCTTCCTTGTATCCTGCTGCAATAGTTCTTTCTCCAACAACTTGATTATATGAAAAAATTTCACCAGGCATTAAAACAGTTCCATTTATTTTATTTGCTGCTAATTGTAAATTTGTTGTTCTGTCTTTATCTCTAGTAGAATATTTCGTAGAATATGTAGAAAGTAAATCAGGAAAAGCCTCTGTTCCGATCATATTTGTAGTTACATTTGGGTATAATATTTTTAAAGGAATTACATATTCATCTTTTGGTTCTTCAAGCATAGACTTAGCTTCATCTAAGGAAATCGCAAAATCCATACCATTTTCACTAGGAAAAACTGCATAAGGGTCTTGAGTATAATAAGCATCGACAGGTTCTTTATAAATTTCTTCATAAATTTTATCAATATTTATTTCAGAAGGTTTTTCAATTACTGTTGCAATATCTAGAGTTCTATCTTTTAAAGTTAAATTTGCTAAACCGTTTTTTATATAAGAAACCATTTGACTTACATTAACTATATTTCCTTCACTTCCAGGTGTTATAATTAAATTTTTTCCTTCAATATAATATCCACTTTCCTTTACAGTGTCAGGCAATTTAGAAGAAATATCTTTTAAAGAAGTTTCTAATTGCTCAATATCTATGCTATAAGAAGGTTCAATATTGGTGTGTGTAAACATAGTTTTTATTGCTTGAAAGCTATTTTTTAAAATATTTTCATTTTTTCCAATTGAATAAGCAGAATCAACTGCAGAATCAATATCAAAACTTAAATTAAGAGATGATAATGGAATTGAAGTTTCATAATCATTATGCTTTAATGCAATATTTTTAGGTAAATTTTCATTTATATAACTTGAAATTTTTTCTTTAGCTTGATTTTTTGAAAGATTAGAAACATCAATATTTTTTATAAAAACACCAGAAACTATATTATCATTATTTGCATTATATACAGTAAAAATACCAAAAGCTATGATTAATACAATTATGGCAATAAAAACCAAAATTCCGAAAAATTCCTAAAACTCCAAGCATAGTTGTTTTTACATCAATAACATTAGGTAAATTATTTTGAGGATTTTGAACAAGCTTGAATTCTTGGCCACTTGAAACTTTATTATTATCGGTTGTTAAAATGTTATTAGTATCATTATCTAAATTTTCTTTTATATCTTTTTTAACTTCATTGATTTTATTTGATAAATCAACATTTTTTACGCTCATAAAATTCTCCTTTTTTGATATATCAAAAATTATTATATCATATTTACGAGCAAAAGAATACCAAAAACGAAAAAAGTCACAAATTGTCAAAATAATAAAAATAAAAATGTAAATAATATTAGTGTAGAACAAAAAAGAATAAAATAGAAATTAAATAAAAAATAAAGATTAAATAAAAAATAAAAATGATATATATTAAATTAAAAGTAAAACGAAAAAATAAAAGTATAAAAAAATAATAAAAATGATAAATTAATAATAAAAAGTAAATGAAAAAAGAAAGAAAAAAGTTCTATAAAATAAAAAATTTAAGGAGGTCAATATGTCTAAGAATTCAAAGCTAATCTCAGAGAATCTAAGATAAGAGATAGCAAAAGAACTTGGTGTATATGAGCAAGTAAAAAAAGATGGTGGTAGTTGGGGAAATGTATCCTCAAAAGACTGTGGAAATATAGTATCAAAAGCAATAGAAATAGCAAATAGAAGTGTGGAAAATAAATAATTAGTGATTCAGGAAGATTTTGGAGATTTTGATTTTGGGGTCGGAGACAAAAATCATTTGCTTAAGTTTAATAAAATAAATGAAAAAAGTAAAATATGGTAGTAACAAGGGTTTCCGTCTAATAACAATTTAAGAAAATAAAATTTTCATATATTTAAAAGATGAATTGTAAAATAAATACAACTTCATCTTTTTTAATTTAAGAATCAGATTATGTAGGTTTAAAACTATGGATAGTAAAGAATTAAAAAGAGAATATTAGAAAGATTATCAAAAAGCCAATACCAATGTAGAATATTATTTTAAAAGGTAATTTCATATTATTTTTAATAATTTGAAATGATGAAAGAGAATCAAAAGATATAATATGACATTGAAAATTATGCCATTTGAAAAAGAAAACATACATAGTATACTTAAATAAATTATAAGATAATATTTATAAAATAAAGTAACTACACCAATATAAATATAATAATAAACAATATTAGCTTTGAGTTTAAGAATTAACTTCAGGGTGATTTTTAATAAAAAAGAAATACTTTACTACAATGTATTGTATTAATACTATAAGTAATATATAATATCAAATATACAAACAAATTAAAATATAATTTATAAATTCTTTGGTATAAATTAGAAAAATAAGATAAAACTATAAAAAAGACTTGTTTGTAAGATAAAAAACAGAAATGAAAGGAGAAAAAATGGAGAAGAACAAAAGAAATGAGCAAAGTTTAAATGATGGTATCACATTAATTGCATTAGTAATAACAATTATAGTATTGTTAATTTTGGCAGGAGTAAGTATAGCAATGCTAACAGGAGAAAATGGAATACTAACTCAATCAAAACAAGCAAAAGTAGAGACAGCGAAAGGAGGCTTAAAAGAAGAAATAAATTTAATGATACAAAAAAGAAAAATAGATGAAGAAACAGGAAGAAAAGTATCATTAAAAGAAGATTTAGAAAATGAAATAAGTGGAGAAAAAGTAATAGAAGAAATAGAAGGAGTAACAGATGCGTGCTATCTAACAAAAGAAAGCCAAACAGTAACAGTATATGAAGATGGAACAATAGTAGAAGGAAAAATAATCTGGGATGGAGTAAGTAAAACAAAACCAGAAATAGATAGTGAAGGAAACTGGCATATAAAAGGAGCAAATGAATTAAAATTTTTTGAGGAATTTGTAAATGGAAAACTAAGTGAAGAAGAAAAGCAAGGTATAAATATAGTAAAAACAACAACAATATATTTAGAAAATCATATAGACTTAGGCGCAAGACAAGAAAATGGAATAAAAACAAGAGGAACAAATTGGGAACCAATAGGAAAAGCGAATCAATTTTTAGGAATATTTGATGGAAATAATTACACAATAAGAGGAATGTATGTAGACCAAGCTAATAATTTTGCAGGTTTATTTGGAAAGGCAAATGAAATAAAAAATTTAACACTAAAAGATAGCTATGTTATAGGTGGAAACTGTATAGGTGGAATGGCGGGAATAGGACATAAAATAGAAAACAGCCATAATGAAAATACAACAGTAATATCAAGAGAAGGAAATTATTATACAATAGGAGGACTAGTAGGACAATTAAATGAAAAGATGGAAAATTGTAGTAATACAGGAAAAGTAATAGCAAATGGAAAGTCTGCAGATAATGGAAATAGTTATTGTGGTGGACTAGTAGGGCAAACTAATTCTAAACAAGAAGTAATAATAAAAAACTGTACTAATCAAGGAGAAATAATAGGAAATGGAAATCGTGTAGGAGGAGTAGTAGGAATGCTAGCAACGAATTCAAAAGTAGAAAATTGTAATAATCAAGGAAAAGTGACAGGAAAAGGAGAAAGAGTAGGAGGAATAGCAGGACAGGCTAGCACTGAAACAATAATAAAAGAGAGTAAGAATAGTGGAGAAATAGTAGGTGAAAGTAGGCAGACAGGAGGAATAGCAGGCTTGACGGGTGCAAATATAGAAAAAAGTGAAAATCAAGGAAAAGTAATAGGAAAAGGAGAACGCGTAGGAGGAATAGTGGGAGATACTGGTGTATCAGCAGTAATAAAAGAATGTAAGAATAGTGGAGAAGTAGTAGGAGAAAATCAATTAGTAGGAGGAATAGTAGGGGCTTTAGCAACTAATGCAACAATAGAAAAAAGTGAAAATAAAGGAAAAGTAACAGGAAAAGGAAATAGAGTAGGAGGAATAGCAGGAAATGCTAACATTGGAACAACTATAAAAGAATGTAAAAATAGTGGAGAAATATTAGGAGAAAGCCAAACTATAGGAGGAATAGTAGGATGGACTAATGGAAATATAGAAAAAAATGAAAATCAAGGAAAAGTAACAGGAAAAGGAAATAGAGTAGGAGGTATAGTAGGAGATACTGGTACATCAGCAGTAATAAAAGAATGCAAGAATAGAGGAGAAATATTAGGAGAAAATGAGATTGTAGGAGGAATATCAGGAGTAAGTTGGGGAACTATAGAGAAATGTGAAAATCAAGGAAAAGTAACAGGAAAAGGAGAAATGGTAGGAGGAATAGTAGGAACAGCTGGTAATGATAGCAATTTAAATATAAAAAATTCTTATAATTCAGGAGAAATAATAGGAGAAAGTGGTAAAGCAGGAGGAATAATAGGATCTATAGGGGAGAAAGCAATAGCAGTAGTAATAAAGAACAACTATAATATAGGAAAAATAATAAGCACTAAAGATAATAAGGGAGGAATACTAGGAGAAAATGAAGCATCAAGTGCAGTAATAGAAAATAACTACTACTTAAAAGGAACATCCGAAAGTGGAAATGGAACAAATAACCAAGATGAGATAGGAAAAATAGAACAAAAAGAAGAACAAGAGATGAAAACAGAAGAATTTGCAAACAAGCTAAATGCAGGACAAGATCCTGTAGTATGGAAAGGAAGTAATGGAAATTATCCAGTGATTATGGAGTCGTGACTATGGGGTCGGAGACAAAAATCATTTGTTTTGAATTGAAGGAAATAAAAGAAAATTTTTAAAAGATGTTAAATAACTAAATTATAGATAGAAGTAGAAATTAAATTGATTTTTACTTCTATTTTAATGTAAAAAGAAATAAATTATTATAATATTACCAAGCTAGCGAAAATTCTACCAAATTTAAGTTGCAAAATTAAAAATAAAGACATATAATTTACAAAGAAAAAAGAAAGGAAAAAAATCTAATGGAAAATATAAAAATAAAAGATATCATAAACATAACAAAAGCAACTTTAGTCCAAGGAAACTTAGAACTAGAATGTATAGAATTCTCTAAAGATACAAGAACAATAAAAGGAGGAGAAATCTACATAGGAATAAAAGGAGAGAAATTCGATGGAAATAACTTTTGGAAAGAAGCGTTAACTCAAGGAGCAGAAGCAGTAATAGTCCAAGACATAAATTTCAAAGAAGAAGAACTAAAAGAATTTAAAAATAAAACAATAATAAAAGTAGAAAATACACTAGAAGCTTTATATAAAATAGCAAAATTCAAAAGAGAGCTATATAACATACCAGTAATAGCAATAACAGGAAGTGTAGGAAAAACAAGCACAAAAGATATTGTAGCCAATGTAGTTTCAAAAAAATATAAAACATTAAAAACAGAAGGGAACAATAACAATAATATAGGACTGCCTTTAACAATACTAAAATTAAAAGACCATGAAGCAATAGTCTTAGAAATGGGAATGAATCATTTTGGCGAAATAAGTTTATTAACAAATATAGCAAAACCACATATTTGTATAATAACAAATATAGGAACCTCACATATAGGAAATCTAGGCTCAAGAGAAAATATATTAAAAGCCAAACTAGAAATATTAGAAGGGACAAAAAATCCAACAGTTATAATAAACAATGATAATGACTTATTACATAAATGGTATGAAGAAAACAAAGAAAAATATAATATAAAAACATATGGAATAAAAAATCAAAGTGAATTTATAGCAAAAGATATCAAATTAAATGAAAATTCAAGTAATTTCAAAGTAATAAATTCTAAGGAAAACAAAGAAATTAATACGACTGTACCAGTTGGAGGAGAACATTTTGTATTAAATAGTTTATGTGCATTTACAGTAGGAAAAGAATTAAAAATTGATGAAAAAGATATAACAGAAGGTATAGAAAGTTTTGAGTTAACTAAAAAAAGGATGGACATTATAAAACTAAAAAATGGCGTAGAAATAATAAATGATGCATATAATGCAAGTTTAGAATCAATGAAAGCAAGTTTAAAATATCTAGGAAATATTAAAGAAAAAAGAAAAATTGCAGTATTAGGAGATATGTTTGAACTAGGAGAATTTTCGAAAGAACTACATAAAAATGTAGGAAGTGAAGTACATAAAAATAATATTGATATATTAATATGTAGTGGAGAAAATTCAAAAGAGATAGTAAAACAAGCAAATAAAGAAGGATTATCCACAGAAAGTACATATTATGTGGAAAACAAAGAAGAAATATTAGAAAAATTAAAAGATATTTGCAAAAATGGAGATGTAGTTTTATTTAAAGCATCTAATGGAATGAAATTTTATAAAATAGCAGAAGAATATCAAAAATATGTAGAAGAAAATTAAATGCTATAAAAACAAATTAAATAGTTAAGATATATAATTATATAAAGTTATTATTTACAAGATAATAAAAACTATATAAGGAAGTGTGAGAAAATGAAAATCAAATTAGGAATCATATTTGGTGGGATGTCAACAGAGAATGAAGTATCAGTACAATCTGCGAAATCGATAATGAAAGAGATAAATAAAGAAAAATATCAAATTTTTCCAATATACATTTCAAAAGAGGGCATATGGTATAAATATTTAGAAACAAAAGAAAACATTCAATTTGGTCAAGAAATTAAAAACAAAGAAAAAATAGAAAATATTACAAAAGAATTAAAAAAATTAGATGTAATATTTCCAGTTTTACATGGTCTATATGGAGAAGATGGCACAATACAAGGACTATTTGAACTATTGGGAATAAAATATGTTGGATGTAAAGTACTAGCTTCAAGCATTGGTATGGATAAAGCATATACTAAAATAATATTTGATAGAGCAAATATAAATCAAGCCAAATATGAATATATAAAAATTGATAAAAATAATTATATATACATAGACAAAGAATTTAATGAAGAAAAATTAACTTTAGATTCAATAATAAAGAGGATAACAACCAATTTAAAGTTTCCGGTATTTGTAAAACCATCTAATTCAGGTTCAAGTGTAGGAATTAATAAAGCAGAAAGCGAAGAAGAATTAAAAAAATACATAAAATATGCATCAAAGTTTGATAATAAAGTGTTAATAGAAGAAGGAATAATTGGAAAAGAAGTAGAATGTGCTGTATTAGGAAACGAGGAAGTAATTTCATCAAATGTAGGAGAAATAAAAGCAGCAGACGAATTTTATAGCTTTGATGCTAAATATAAAAATCAAGAATCAAAAACATTAATACCAGCAGAAATACCAGAAGAGATTTCAAAAGAAATAAGAAAATTAGCAGTAAAAGCATTTAAAGCAATAGATGGAAAAGGTTTATCAAGAGTAGATTTTTTTGTTGAAGAAAAAACAAATAAAATTTATATAAACGAGATAAATACTTTACCTGGATTTACTAATATTAGTATGTATCCAAAATTATTTGAGAGTATAGGGATAAAATATAGTGATTTGCTAGATGAATTAATAAAGCTAGCACTATAAATTTAATAAAAATAAAGAAAAGTCCATAAAAATATGGATTTTTTTTTCATTTTATATTATAA
>CATYUF010000047.1 GCA_958413095.1 uncultured Clostridium sp. | reverse complement strand
CGGTATACGAGACATCAGTATCACAATCTAACGGAACAGGTTCGTGGTTTGATGCGTACGCCCACTTCCCTGGCGGAGCCGGTCCGTTCTTCTATCGTGGGGGCGTTTTCAATGGCACCAGTGCAGGTACCTTCTGTTTCTACTACCACTATGGCAATGCTAACAGCAGCAATTCGTTTCGCCCGGTGTTGGCTCCTTAGCACTTTGATGTGACCTAGGACCTTGTTTACCTTTATTTCGGCACTGATTAGAAGTGAAGAAAAATAGAATACGGGAAAATTTTAAGAAAAAACAAAGTAAAAATAAAAGAATAAAAATTATATATCAGAATATAAAACATAGGGATTAAACTGTAGCGTACGCCAACTTCCCTAACGGAGACAATCCGTTCTTCAATCGTGGGGGCAATTACAATGACACCAATGCAGGTACCTTCTATTTCAACAACAACAATGGCAATGCTAACAGCAGCAATTCGTTTCGCCCGGTGTTGGCTCCTTAGCACTTCGATACACAAAGATTTATAAAGAAATCTATCCCAGATGGAAAATATTTAAGGATATTTTCGAGAGGTAGGCTAAGTCTTTTTAAATTCTGTAAAATGAAAAAAGTATTTGAAAAGAAAATGATATTTACTAACAGGATTTGTATCAAAGAAGTTTAATTCCTTTGGCATAAACTTAGATTTTATGTCATAAACACATTAATAGTAAGTTAGTTTGAGTAAGAGTTGAAAATCCTAGCTTATGCAATTTAAAGTTATAAAAGTTTATATATAGATAAAATCAGTTACATAAAAGGATACATATACCTCCCACGTAACTGATTTTTATTGTGTAGGAAAATAATCATTTGGCTAATATATATAAGAGTTTTCCGTATACAACAAGTAAAAGTTACTTTTAAAAAGACTGAGATAGATTTTCTTATGTATCTTGGATATGTTTATTATAGTTTTCTATATCAATAATTAAATTTTCTTCTATTTTTAAATCTGTTGAATTTGTATATATAAAATCACATTTATTTATAACTTTCTGAGTTAGACAAAAAGAATTAGAGTGAGAAGCATGAGCTATCCAAGAATTTAAACTTTGATTTGCAGAGTTAATATCTAATTTTTTATTTTTGTATTGATAATTCCATTTTTTTATATTCTTATTTATTTTTTTCTTACTAGAAGTTCTTAATAATCTATGTGTTGGAAAAATTCTATATCCACAAAAATTAACACCCATTTTGGAAGGGTAATATCTAGACTTATCATTTAACTCTAGTTTTAACTTGGATTTTAGAAATGTCTCGATTTTCTTTTTTATGTATATACATTCTTGTTTATTTTTTAAAATTAGTATAAAATCGTCCATATATCTAGTATAGTATTTGATTTTTAATTCTCTTTTTACATATTGATCTAATTCATTTAAATATATATTTGCAAAAAATTGACTGGTATAATTTCCAATAGGAATACCAACT
This sequence comes from uncultured Clostridium sp., assembly GCA_958413095.1. Taxonomy (GTDB): domain Bacteria; phylum Bacillota; class Clostridia; order TANB77; family CAG-508; genus CAG-269. Next base: position 11,437 of record CATYUF010000047.1, on the reverse strand, counting down.
GCTAATTTATCAATAGGACCATTAAATATAAAAATTTGAGTTAAATGTAAAAAATATGAATCAGCAAAAAATCTTTTAATAATATTAAATAGTATATATGGATTTATTGAATAAAAAAATTTTTTAATATCGCATTTTAATATCCAAAAGTTTTTGTTGTTCCTTTTATGAACTTGCATTTGATGCTGAACATCAGCTACTGCTCTATGAGTACCTTTATTTGGTAAACAAGCATATGTTGAAGAGATAAATTTAGGCAAAATATGAGGTTTGATAAATTCTTCAACATACCATTGATGAACTATTCTATCTTTATAAGGTAATGCTTGAATATATCTTTCTTTTGGCTCGTAGACTTTAAAAGTATAATATTTACCTAAACGATATGTTTCATTTCTTAAATTATTCATTAAATTGATAATATTATTTTCTAGATTAAATTCAAATTTAATTACCTCATTTTTATATGTCTTATGTTTTTTTGCTCTATAATGTGCTTGCATTAATTTTTCAAAGGTTAGATTTTCAAGAAAGATATTTTTTATTTTTTTAGGCATGATGATATCCAACCTCCTAACATATTACAAATATCTGTTATTAAAGAGCTCCAAGTATTATAGTTTTGTAAAGAGATGTACTTATACTTAAAAGATATTCTTATATGAATTTTCAAAAGATTCATGTTTGTGTCAAATTCATTTAAATAATTAAGTTTTTCTTTTTTATTAAAAGTTTTGATGGCATACATCAAATTTCGTAAGCCTATATATAGTGAATTTTTGATTTCTTGCACAAGCGTAAAATTTTCACTTTTTGGATATTTTCTAACTATATCATTTGAGTAATATATTAATTCTAAATATTTTTGATATATTTTTAAATTATCGTTTGATTTTTCCATGATATTCCTTTCATAATTAAATTTATAAAAATATAAAGTATAAAAGTTTTAAGAAAAATTTTATACAAGAATAAAAACAATATGTATAAATAATTTAAAAGTAAAGAGATTTTTATCATATTGTTTTGTTTAAAAAGTTTAAGGAATCTTCTTTTAATTTGTTTAATAAATCATAAGCTTCAGTAATAGATAAAGTGTCAGGTGATATAGAAGAAACAAATTCAAGAAATTTTAAAATATTTTGATTATTAATATAGTTATTAGTAGATATGGTATTGTTAGTATTATTATTTTGCACTATTTCTACATCATAATTTAAATTATTAAAGATATTTGTGTATTTATTTAGTGAACTAACAGGAAATCCACATTTTACAAGTTCTGGTGATAAATTTGTTAATTTTAAATTTAATATTGAAGACATTAATTTTGCATCCTCATCTAAAAAAATATAAAAAATTCCACTTTGAAATAAATAAATTTTTTCACTATTTTTCATTTTTAAGTTTTTATATGTATTAAATAATTTTCCCATATTTAAAATCCTTTCTTTTGTAGAATAAACAAATTATACAATAAATGTAAAAAAATGTCAACCTAAATAGATTAAAAAATAAGAATAAAAGGTTATAAAAGACACCCAATTGGAATATTATAACAATAATAGTTATATGCTATAATCATAGCATAATAGTAGGAATTATATATAATTTAAGGAGATGGAAAAGTATGAAATGGTATGATAGATTTTATACAAAAGAAGAATGGGTGAAAAAATCTACTGAAATTGAAAGTGGGCTATATGATCGTATAAAAGAAATTGCAAAAAATGAATTAGAAGCTTCAGTAAATAAAATAATAGATGCATGTATAGATGAATTTAACATAGAAGATAAAATTATTATATATAAGAAAAATAAAGAGGATATAAACATTGCAAGATCTATAATTATAAGAGAATCTATGTATGAAAAATTAGAAGATATGAGACAAAAATATGGGATTTCTATAACAAAATTAGTAAATATTGCTATTAAAGAAGGTCTAGAGAAATATGATAATCGATTAAAATCTTAATATTTTGTTGAAAAAAATAAAATTATAATGTATAATAAAATGGTTAAAAAAAGATATAAAAGATAGGAGAGATTAATTTGAATCCAAAGATAAAAAACGCACTAGAATGGGTGTATTGCATAATCATTGCTATAGTATTAGCATTATTATTTAGATATTTTATAGGAACTCCAACAATAGTACAACAAGTATCGATGTATCCTACATTAGTAGAAGACCAAAGGTTATGGTTAAATCGTTGGGGAAGAACCACAAAAACTTTACCTGAAAGAGGAGATATAATAACTTTTGAAGCACCAAGTAAAACGAAATATATAGAAGCTGAAATAGACCAAAGTAATCCAATAGCAAAATATGAAAATGAGCCAAAAACTATATTTGGAAAATTTACTAAATATGTTTTAGAAATAGGTAAAGACAGCTATATAAAAAGAGTTATAGCACTTCCCGGAGAACATGTTCAGATAAAAGATGGAAAAGTTTATATAAACGACAAGGAGCTTGAAGAAAAATATTTACAAGCTGGAATTGTAACAGATGTAGGAGAAGTAGGATTTAGAGATTTCATAGTACCTGAAAATTGCATTTTCGCTATGGGAGATAATAGAAGTCATAGTACAGACTGTAGAGCTTTTGGATGTATTCCACTAGAAAAAATAGAAAGCAAAGTTGCAATAAGAATATGGCCACTTAATCTTTGGGGAAAAGTAGATAAGGAGTAAAGATGTTTGATAAAATTATTGGTAATGATAAAATAAAAGAAACACTATATAAATCAGTAAAAGATAAAAAAACATCACATAGTTATTTATTTGTAGGAATTGAGGGGATTGGAAAAAAAGAAATAGCAAAAGAATTTGCAAAAATGTTATTATGTATTAGTGATAATAAATATTGTAATACGTGTAAATCATGTATAGAATTTGATACAAATAATAACCCAGATTTCTTATATATTGAACCTGATGGAAATAGTGTAAAAATAGAACAGATAAGATATATACAAAGAAAAATCCAAGAAAAACCAATAATTTCTGATAAAAAAGTTTATATAATAAATGATGCAGATAAAATGACAACAGAAGCACAAAATTGTCTATTAAAAACTTTAGAAGAACCACCTGAATATAGTACAATAATATTGATAGGTTCAAATGAAAATATGTTTTTAAGTACGATAAAATCTAGATGTATGATAATCCATTTTTCGAAAATAGAAGATGAAAAAATAAGAAAATATTTAGAAGAAAAATATGAATTAAAAGACATTAGTACAAATATGTTAGAAATGTTTCAAGGGAGCATAGGAAAGGCAATATTACTAAAAGATAAAAAGGAACAATATGAGAAAATTGAATTAATAATAAAAAGCCTAACGCAAAAAAGTATTATTGATATTTTAAATATGTCTGAAATATTATATAAATCAAAAGAAGAAATATTTGATATCTTAGAATATATAAATGTAATATTAATAAAATTAGCAAAAACAGATTACGAATATATAAAATGTATAAATATTGTAGAAGAAACAAAAACAAGAATAAAGCAAAATGCAAATTATGATATGAGTATAGATAATATGCTATTTAATATGTGGGAGGATGTAAATTGAAAAATATCATAGGGGTAAGATTTAAAAAATTAGGAAAAATATATTTTTTTAATCCTAAAAACTTAAAATTAAAAAAAGGTGACAAAGTTATTGTAGAAACAACGCAAGGAGAAGAATATGGTGAAGTTGTAATTCCTAATAGATTTGTAAATGATGAAAAGATAATAGCACCACTAAAAAAGATTATAAGAATAGCAAACAATAAAGACCACAAACATTATAATGAATGCAAGGAAATAGAAAAGAAAGCTTTTGAAGTATGTAAAAAGAAAATAAAAGAACATAAATTAAAAATGACATTAACAGATGTAGAATATAAATTTGACAATAGCAAAATTTTATTTTATTTCACTGCTGATGGAAGAATAGATTTCAGAGAGCTAGTAAAAGATTTAGCTGCAATATATAAAACAAGAATAGAATTAAGACAAATAGGTGTAAGAGATGAAGTTAAAAAAATTGGAGGAAATGGAGTTTGTGGAAGAGAACTTTGCTGTTGCACATTTTTGAGTGACTTTGAAGCAGTATCAATAAAGATGGCAAAGGAACAAAATATTTCATTAAATCCTTCAAAAATATCAGGTAATTGTGGTAGATTAATGTGTTGTCTAAAATATGAGAATGATGTATATGAAGAGAAACTAAAAAAATTACCTAATATAGGAGCTATTGTAGAAACAGAAGAAGGAGAAGGCGAGATAGAGTCAATAGAAACTTTAAAAGAAAGAGTAAGAGTTAAAATTAAAGATGGTGATTCATATATTTATAGGAAATATGATGCAAAAGATATAAAAGTAATAAAGGATATAGGGCAAGAAAAAATAGATTCAGAAGAAATAGAACATAAAAAAGAATTAGAAGAATTGGAGAAATTAGAAAAAGAGGAAGAGAGACTAAGAGATTCAGAATAGATTAAAGTAAAGCTAAATTATTTAATAAAGCCTAGATAAATTAATATAGTGTTTAAATATTTAGGTATCTTTAGAGATAGAGAATTTATAGAATGATTAAAATAAAATTTAATATAAATAAATTATATTGATAGGAGGTGAAAAATTATGGCATATAAAATAACAGACCAATGTATATCATGTGGAGCTTGTGCAGCAGAATGTCCAGTAGGATGCATATCACAAGGAGATGATAAATTTGTGATAGATCAATCAGCTTGCATTAGCTGTGGAACTTGTGCTGGAGTTTGCCCAGTTGGAGCACCCGAGGAATCGAACGATTAACATAAAAAGAGGTTATAGAAATGTAACCTCTTTAATTTCGCCGTTTTCTATATAAATTTTATCAATAACATTTAACCAAAAATTTCTCTTTTCTTCAAAATTTAAGGATAAATATATTTTATCATAATTTTGGGGTCGGAGATAAAAATCAGCATTTCTATATGATATTAATATATTATTTTTTTATTACATAAGGTAAAACGATTTTATATCAAAGACTCAAATTATTAAATATAAAGATTATAAAATAAAAAATTTCTTATGATACTTATTAGTCATAAGAAATTTTTATATATTTTATAGAATAATTTATATAATAAGTTTTAATTCAAAAATTTTATTGGAATTTGGAAAGCTGATTTTTGTCTCTGACCCCGAAATCATCAAGTTATTAATCTCTATTTGTAATTTCTTCTAATCTTAAAAGTTCATCCCATCTTTCATCAACAATTCTTTGGAACTCTTGAATCATCCATTCATTTCCTGGTGCAAACAGATGCTTAAATCTTTTTTGAGGTTTTAAAAATTCTTCTATTGGCAATTTTTTAGCTGGTTTATATGTTATATGGTAAACACCATTAACTACTTCATATAAAGGCCAATAGCAAGTTTCAACTGCTAATTTATTTATTTTCATTAAATCCTCTGTTGGATATCCCCAACCTCTAGGACAAGGTGCCATTACATTTAAAAATGCAGGTCCTTTTGTATAAATTGCTTTTTTAGCTTTTTCGTATAAATCTTTAAAATTCATATAAGCTATTGTTTGAGCAACATAAGGTATATGATGTCCTGCCATTATTTTAGTTAAGTCTTTTCTAGCTTGTGCTTTACCAGGAATTACTTCACCAGCAGGAGAAGTTGTTGTGTCTGCAAATTTTGGAGTTGCAGATGATCTTTGTATACCTGTGTTCATATATGCACCATTATCATAACATACATAAACTAAATCATGTCCTCTTTCCATTGCTCCAGATAAAGATTGTAAACCTATATCGTAAGTTCCTCCATCTCCACCAAATGCAATAAATTTTGTTTCTCCATCTTGTGGTAATTTTCCTTGTTTTTTCATTGAAACATAGGCTGCTTCAGCTCCTGATAATGTTGCTGCTGCACATTCAAATGCAGTATGGATAAAAGAATCTGTCCATGATGTATATGGATAAATAAATGTAGAAACTTCCATACATCCAGTAGCTGTTGCAACTACTGCATGGTCTTCTGGTTTTAATGCTCTCATTATGTGTCTAGCAACAGGTGGAGCTCCACACCCAGCACACATTCTGTGACCTGAAGTAAATCTTGAAGGTTTATCAGCTATTACTTCTTTTAAATTATATGCCATTAGTTAACACCTTCCTTTCTTAATCCAAAATATCTATAAGGATTTTCAACTTTTCCTGTTTTTGCAATTTCAAGTAAATCATTATATACTTTTTCAATATCATCTGCTTTTGTATCTCTACCACCAATACCATAAACATAGTTTACAGCAGGTACAATTTTATTATTTACATACATAGCTGATGTTACATCTTCAAATAAAGCACCTCCAGCAGCATTTAAAGAATCTGCTTTATCTAATATTGCAATAGCTTTAAGATGTGATAGAGAACTTGCAACTTCATCAACTGGGAAAGGTCTAAATACACGAATTTTTAACAAACCTGCTTTTATTCCTTTTTCTCTTAATTTATCAACTACAAATTTAGTTGTTCCAGCAGTTGAATTCATACAAACAATAGCAATTTCAGCATCATCTAACTTATATTCTTCAAAAAGGCCATATTTTCTTCCAGTCATTTTTTCGAAATCTTTAGATACATCTAAAATCACTTGTTTGGCATTTCTCATAGCTTCTGCTTGCATAGCTTTATGCTCAAATAAGTAAGCTTGTAAATCTAAAGGACCAACTGCAATAGGTTCTTTTTTATTTAATAAGTAATGTTCAGGATGATATTCTCCAACGAATTCTTTAACTTTATCATCTTCTACTAATTCTATATTTTCAATAGAATGAGAAGTAATAAATCCATCTTGACATATCATAATAGGTAACATTACATCTTTATTTTCAGCAATTCTATGAGCCATTAAAGTATTATCATATGCTTCTTGATTATTTTCAGAAAATAGCATAATCCAACCAGCATCTCTAACTCCCATTGCATCTGAATGGTCATTGTGGATATTTAAAGGACCTGAAACGGCTCTATTTACTAAAGACATTACGATTGGTAATCTTAGGCTTGAAGCAATATAAATCATTTCCCACATTAAAGATAAACCGTTTGCAGAAGTAGCTGTCATAGCTCTAGCTCCAGCAGATTCAGCTCCAATACAAGCACTCATAGCACTATGTTCACTTTCAACAGCAACAAACTCAGTATCAACTAAACCATTATCAACAAAAGTTGAAAAATATTGTGGTATTTCTGTTGAAGGAGTGATAGGAAATGCTGCTACAACATCAGGATTTATTTGTTTCATTGCAGTTGCAGCTGCTTCATTACCACTTAATCTTTCTCTAATTCCCATTAATTAAACACCTTCCTCTCTCATTTCGATTGCTCCGAAAGGACAAACTTTGGCACAAACGCCACATCCTTTACAATAATCATAATTAAAATCTTTTCTTTTTTGATCTTTTCCAACTGGAATAGCATCTTCTGGGCAAACAGGGAAGCAAAGACCACATTGTTTACATTTTTCAGATAAGAAAACAGGGTATGAACTTCTCCAATCTCCAGTTTTAAATTCTACTGCATTTCCAGCTGTATAAATATCTCCACCAGGAGTTAATTTCTCCATAGGTGTATTTGAATTTATATCTGTCATTATTTTACCTCCTATCTTTATAAATAATAATTGTTAATATTATTATTTACTTTGATATCAAATATTTCTGTTTAATATCTTATTTTTTTGAATTTAATATTTTTCTACTGAATTTTTGTGACTTCATTTAAAGCTAATTCTAAAGCTTTCATATTTCCATCTATAACTTCAGGTTTTTTTGCAAATTTATGTTTAAATGAACCTTCCATATCTTTTAATAATGCTTCATCGCTCATTATACCGCTAACTTTAACTATTGCAGCTAGCATTGGAGTATTAGGAAAATATTTTCCTAAAGCTTCCTCAGATACTTTTCTTGCATTAATTGTATAAATAGAACCGTTGTAACCTTTTAGATGTTCTTTTAAAACATCAGCAGATTTTGTGCTATTTATGATAATAGCACCAGATTCTTTTAAACCAGCTGTTACATCAACAGCTTCTAATAAAGTATCATCAACGACAACAACATAATCTGGTTCATAAATATTACTATGAATTGTAATTGGATTATCACTTATTCTGTTATATGCAGTAATAGGTGCACCCATTCTTTCAGGACCATATTCAGGAAATCCTTGAATATATTTTCCTGTATTAAAGGCTGCGTCAGCAAGTAATAAAGATGCAGTTTTAGCACCTTGACCACCTCTACCGTGCCATCTAATTTCTATCATGTTATCCATTAAAATGCCTCCTTTTTTATTTATTTTTTATGGTTTTAGTATATGACTAAAAACCCAATGTGTCAAGAATTTTTAGAGAATTTGACCACTTGGAATTATGATAGATAATAGGGGATATTAGTGGGTAAAATAGAAATATATAAGTTTATGATAGAATTTGGAGGAAAGTAAAAATATTTAGAATAATAAGTATAAAACTAAATGGAATATAGTATATTACTGGAAATGGAAATATATGCTATAAAGTGAAATTTACATTTTAAAATGATTTGTGAAAAGTAATATAGAAAAGTAGAAAATTTATTTTGATGAAAATAAAAAGCTTGAAAAGAGGCATAAACTACTATATAATATATAAAAATAAAACATAGTTATATGTACTAGATATCTAAAACAAAAAGAAGGGAAAATATAAAAATGCAAGATATTTATCAAGAAACCAAATATATAATGAATAAATATAAAATAAAAGCAAACAAATCATTAGGACAAAACTTTTTAGTAAGTCAACAAGTTGTAGATAATATAGTAGGAAGTAGTGAAATAACAAAAGAAGATTTAGTAATAGAAATAGGACCAGGATTAGGAACATTGACAAAAGAACTTTTAGAAAGAGCAGGAAAAGTAATCTGTATAGAGCTAGACAAAAATATGATAAAAATTTTAGAAGATAGATTTTCTTTATACAATAATTTTGAAATAATTTTCAATGATGTACTAAAAGTAAACTTAGATAAAATAATAAAAGAAGAAAAAGAAAACAACAACTTAAAAAAAGCTAAGATTGTTGCAAACTTACCATATTATATAACAACTCCAATAATAATGAAATTATTAGAGGAAAAATTAGACTTAGAAAGTATAACAGTAATGATACAAAAAGAAGTTGCAGATAGACTTATAGCAATACCAGGAGAAAAAAACACAGGAGCGATTACTTATGCAGTATATTATTATTCAGTAGCAGAAAAGATTTTAGAAGTACCAAAAGAATCATTTATACCAGAACCAGAAGTTACATCAGAAGTTATAAAATTAAATATTAGAAAAAACGAAATTGTCGATGTTAAAGATAAAGAATTAATGTTCAGAATTATAAAAAATGCATTTATGCAAAGAAGAAAAACATTACTAAATGCATTAGCTAATGCGAAAATATTTAAATCAAAAGATGAGGGAAAAGAAATTTTGGGAAAATTAGGGTTAGATGAAAATGTTAGAGCTGAAAAAATTTCATTGGAGAAGTTTTCAGAAATGACTAATTTATTAAAATAATAAAGATATTGATTTTAACATGCATAACTAAATTTAAAAATAATATAAGAACATAAAATAATAGTTTTAAGAAATTTAAAGCTTGAAAGATATTTAAAATGAAAAAGAATACTTGCAAAGTATTCTTTTTTGGTATAGAATAAAAAGTGCCTAATAATGGTAAAATAAAAGTAGAAAGCTTTTAAATATAAAGGAGGAATTTTTATGTCAGTAAAATTAGGAATTAACGGATTTGGAAGAATAGGAAATCTTTCATTTCAAGCAGCATTAGCTAAGGAAGGAGTAGAAGTAGTAGCAATAAACGACCCATTCATAACAGCAGATTATATGGCATATATGACTAAATATGACACTGTTCATGGAAGATTTAATGGAACAGTAGAAGAAAAAGATGGAAACCTTATAGTAAATGGAAAAGAAATAAAAGTATATAACGAAATGGATCCACACAATATTCCTTGGGGAGAAATTGGTGTTGAATATGTATTAGAATGTTCAGGAGTATTTACAACAATGGAAAAAGCACAAGCTCATATCGATGCAGGAGCAAAACAAGTTATAATCAGTGCACCATCAAAAGATGCTCCAATGTTTGTTATGGGAGTTAATAATAAAGAATATAAACCAGAAATGAACATAGTATCAAATGCATCTTGCACAACAAACTGTCTAGCACCATTAGCAAAAGTTATAAATGATAAATTTGGAATAAAAGAAGGATTAATGACAACAGTTCACGCAACAACAGCAACACAAAAAACAGTTGATGGAGCTTCTAAAAAAGATTGGAGAGGTGGAAGAGCAGCAGCAGCTAATATAATTCCATCATCAACAGGAGCTGCAAAAGCAGTTGGAAAAGTTATACCAGAATTAAACGGAAAATTAACAGGTATGTCTTTCAGAGTACCAACAGTTGATGTTTCAGTTGTTGACTTAACTTGTAACTTAGCAAAACCAACAACATATGAAGAAATATGTAAAGCTATGAAAGAAGCATCAGAAAATGAAATGAAAGGAATTATTGAATATACAGATGAACCAGTAGTTTCTTCAGACTTTGTTTCTGACCCACATACATCAATATTTGATGCAACAGCAGGAATCATGCTAACAGATACATTTGTAAAATTAGTATCTTGGTATGACAATGAATGGGGATATTCAAACAAATTAGTTGACTTAGCTTGTTATATAGCTAGTGTAAAATAATCATGATTTTGGGGTCGTGATTTTGGGGTCGGAGATAAAAATCAGCAATTAAAGCAATTAATAATAGTATAGTTGTATGGTCTGAACTCAAAAATGATTATTAAAAAATCAACTTTCTAAATTAATATAAGAAATATTAATTAAAAAGAATATTAAAAGAACACAAATCTCTTGAAATGTGTTCTTTTTTATTATAAAATAGCAGAAGAATAATAAAAAGGCAAAAAATGTATAAAATAAGATTGAATTAAAATTTAATTTTATAATATAATGTTCAAATCTAAAGGAGGAATTTTAATGAACAAAAAAACAGTGAAAGATATTGATTTAAAAGAAAAAAAAGTATTTGTAAGATGTGATTTTAATGTGCCAATGGACGAAAATAGAAATATTACAGATAACACAAGAATAGTTGCAGCATTGCCAACAATAAAATATTTATTAGAACAAAATTGTAAGTTGATATTAGCATCACATTTAGGAAGACCAAAAGGAGAATTTAAACCAGAATACTCATTAGCACCAGTTGCCAAAGAATTATCTAACTTATTAGGTAAAGAAGTAATAATGGCAAATGATGTAGTAGGAGAAGATGCTACAT
>CATYUF010000046.1 GCA_958413095.1 uncultured Clostridium sp. | reverse complement strand
TGGTCAAAGGTCCGCTAAAGGGTCTGGAAGGAGAACTGGTGGAAGTGGATGGAAAGGCGAAAGTGGTGGTGAGACTGGATTTGTTGGGATGTGCGGGGGTTGATATGCCGGTGGGGTTTGTGGAGAAGATGCTTGGACAATCCAAGCAGACCTGAAAAGTACAACGGAAATCATTCAGTTAGTGTTAAATAAAATCTATTTGCTGGTGAATGGGATCGTTTTCCATGCCGTAAAGGAGGTTAATTGGAAGAAATTTTCTAGATTCATATTGTTGATTATTAATTTATTAAAGGATAGTGACTTTTCTTGAGAAATAAAAAAGAATGGAACTAATCATAATATATTTCTCACTATTCAACTAATTCTTGGAATATAAAACAGATAATTAGAAAAGATAAATCTATACACACAACCATCTTCTCATATTGATATAATCTATTATCCAGCTAATAAAAAAACACATACAAATATTTAGTCTAAAAAGCTAAAAATCAACACACTCTAATATAAATATTATGAATATTGGTATTATAACTTATCATAGAGCTGAAAATTACGGTTCGGTACTTCAAGCTTATGCATTAAATAAATATATAAAAAACATAAATTCCAAATTTCACGTAGAAACTATTGATTACTACAATGAAACCCAAGAAAAGATGTATAATCTTTTTCAATCAAATTCTTCAATAATGAACATTATACGCAATATTCATACATTATTGAATATAAAAGCTTTGAAAAACAAAAAGAAAGCATTTAAAAAGTTCATATCCATACATATCTCCCTGTCTGAAACAATAGGGAATGATACAAATAAGTTAAAACAATATGCACAAAAATATGATATTTGCATTTGTGGAAGTGATCAAATTTGGAACATTCATTGCGATGATCAAGATATAAACTATTTTTTATCTTTCAGCACCAATAGTCGCAAAGTTGCTTATGCTCCTAGTTTAGGAATTAACCAATTCAGCGAAGAAGAAAATAAAATATTCAAAAAATATATATCTAATTTTGATGCATTATCAGTGCGCGAAGATATTGGTGCCAAGTATCTTGAGAATATTATACAAAGGCCTATAGAAGTCGTAGCAGACCCTGTATTCCTTTTAAAAAAAGAAGAATGGCAAAACATAGCTGCAAATCCAATAAAAGAAAAATATATTTTATGCTACTTTATCGGAGATACACCAGGTTTAAGAGATTTTGCCCAAAAAGTACAAAAAGAGTCGGGTTATAAAGCAATAGTAATACTAAAAAATTTGCGTGACATAAAATATGGATTTACTTCCTATTATGAAGGGGGACCATCGGAATTCATTGGACTAATAAAAAACGCAGAATATATTATTACAACAAGTTTCCATGCTGTAGCTTTTTCTCTTATATTCCACAAACTTTTTTGGGTATTTACAGGGTCTTCATCCAAGCCCAATAGCAGAATAACTAATATTTGTGGAATTGTTGGACTAAAATCTCGAATTTTAGATTCTAATAATTGGAAATCTTGCAAGTATAATGAAACTATAAATTACACTCCCGTAGATGAAAAAAATAGAAAAATATCGTCAGCATTCAATCAATTACTTAAAAAAAGCGTGTACTCTTAAACAATACAATGATTAATCTCAGTAAAATTAAAAAAAAATGTTATGCTTGCGGTGCATGTATAAATATATGCCACAGCAAAGCAATAAATATGCATGAAGACGAATATGGATTTTCATATCCCAAAATTGACTTAGAAAAATGTATCGAATGTGGTTTATGTGAAAAAGTATGCCCCATAAATTCCAATCCCCAAAATACTCCTATTATAGCATTTACTGCTGCATGGAATAACAAAAATATTATAAAATGTGCAAGCGGAGGAATGTTCGCCTCTATGGCTACTTACATTATATTCAAAGGTGGAGTAGTTTTCGGATGTGCAATGGAAAAAATACAAGGAAAGTACAAACCTATAATAAAATCAGCCAATAACTTAAAAGATTTACAGCCCTTATTAGGTAGCAAATACGTACAAGCAGATACCCAAAATACATATTATGAAACTCAAAAACTTTTAAAAAAAGGTATTCAAGTATTATATTCTGGTACACCATGCCAAATAAGTGGGTTAAAAAATTATCTTCAACGCAATTATGACAACTTAATTACTATAGACATTATATGTCATGGAACACCTAATACAAAAATCTTCCAATCATATATATCTTATATAGAAAAGAAAAAAAAAGTAGAAATACAAAGTTTTAATTTCAGAGATAAGAGTAAAGGATGGGGTTATTATTACAATTATACTACAACAAATAAAAAACAAAAGATAAAAACCTTTTCTCACCATTATAATCGTTCTATCTATTACCAATTATTCCTTTCCTCAGCAATCTGCCGTGACTCATGTTACGAATGCCCATATGCAACTATTCAAAGAATATCGGATATTACTATAGGAGATTGTTGGGGAATAGAAAAAGAATACCCTGAACTAGATATAAACAAAGGAGGAGATCTTAATTTCTCAAAAGGAATATCATGCGTATTAATTAACAGCCCCAAAGGAAAAAAATTTTGGAGCGAAGCCCAAGGAGAAATAATAAGCCATCCTATTAATATAAATAGAATATCAAAATATAATCATCAGTTATCATACCCTTCTCATTTACATCCTCTTCGATCATTATATTTAGACAGTTTCCGAAAAAAAGGATATCAAGGTATGAGGAATCTATTTTATAAAAAAAGATGAAAATCACTAATAAAAGAATTTCTTTTAGGTTGGATTTCTCAAAATATGAAAAGAAAAATTAAACTCTTTATAAAATAATATGCTTTCAATTTCTATCGTAATTCCTACAATGAATAGATTAGAGTCCCTAAAAAGAACGATCTCACATATTGTATCAGGAAATGTATTACCACAAGAAATCATTATTGTTGATCAAACTCAAGACGAAACAATAATAGAGGCAACTCAAGCCTTCCTCAAAAAGCAATGTATCAAATGTATTTATTTACATCAAGAACAACCATCTTTAACTAAAGCTAGAAACTATGGTATGGATTGGGTTTCAAGTGACCTAGTCATACAAATGGATGATGACGTAGATATATGTATAAATACTTTATCCACTATCATTGACATATTTTCAAATAATAATGTAGCTATGCTTGCTGGAATAAATGAGGGGTATAACAGTAAACCCCAATCATTTCTAGGTTATCTCTTTTGGAAGAAAAATTGGTTTAAACGTAAAATAGGGCATGTAACTCTTTCTATGTATGGACGATTCCCAACCCATATTGATTCAATTACTGATACAGAGTGGGCTATGGGATTCTTTTCTGTATATCGTACATTTTTGATAAGGAAATGGAATTTAAAATGGGATGAACATCTCATAAATTATGCCTATCCCGAAGATTTAGATTTTTCATATTCATATTACAAATACGCAAAACAAGAAGGTTTTAAATGTGTTATGTCTAATCGCGTTATTGTAAAACATAATGTTACTCAAGAATGGAGAATTCCATCTCAAAAACATACAAGAATGATTATCCTGAATCGCGAATACTTACGTTACAAACATCATGGAAATAATTTCATCTCAAAATTAGCAACAGAATGGGCCGATTATGGAGAATTTCTTCGAAGATATTTGAAACATGAAGCACCCAATGATTTACGAGAGGCTGTCAAAGAAAAAAAAACAAGAATCAAAGAAATTAGAAAAGGTAACATATTTTGTTAAAAAACGATTCACATCAACCAAAGATGCAAAACAAAAAACAACAGTAAGATATCCCACTAATATTTTATTTATAAAAACTATTTAATGAAAACAATAGCATATATAATTCCCTACTTTGGTAAATTACCAGAAATGTTTGATTTATGGTTGAAGAGTTGTGCTTTAAATCCTACAATTGATTGGCTGTTATTTACAAATGACAAAACAGAACATCAATATCCTAATAATGTAAAAGTTACATATATGACCTTTACAGAATTAGTATCTAAAATACAATCTAAATTCCCTTTTAAAATATTAGTGCCTTCACCTTATCGCTTATGTGATTATAAAGTTGCTTATGGACATATATTTGAAGAAGAATTAAATAATTATGATTATTGGGGATATTGCGATCTAGATATGCTATGGGGTAATATACGAAATTTTTTAACTGATGATATTTTAAACAATTATGAAAAAATAGGATATTTAGGACATTCCACATTATATAAAAACACTGAAAAACTAAAATTCATTTATCAATCTCCTGTTAATCAAAAAGAAATATACAAAGATTTTTTTACCACAAACAGCCTTACAAATTATTTCTTCGACGAAAAGTGGATAAATATAATTTGTAATGCACAAAAAATAAGAACCTATACAGAATTAATTTTTGCAGATATTATCCCGTGGTCTCCTAAATTTATATTAAGCTACTCTAAGAATGAACAAATGAGTAAGAATCGACATAGAATATTTACATGGGAAAATGGAAAATTATATAGTAAATCCTTTTATAAAGAAAAAATATATACAGATGAATTCATGTATATCCATTTTCTAAAACGAAGAATGACCCTTAAAAAAGGAATACTTCAAGCCAAACAATTGCTCATCATACCTAATATAATTAAAGAATACGATAAAAAAATATCAAAAAAAATAATTATAAACAATAGCAAAAAATTTATTTTATCATATTACTACAATTTATTTATTCAAAATAAAAAAAGAATAACGCCTAAGCAAATATTTAAATTTATACATGGAAGGTATGTAGCAAAAAAGAGATTTTCGAACAAGCATAAACAATATAACATTATTTAACTATGATAACAATATCATTTGAAGGCGGATTAGGAAATCAATTATTCCAATTTGCCTATGCCAGATATGTACAAGAACTTTTTAAAGAAAATGTTACATATGATGTATCAAAATACATCTCTGAAAATATAGAATATAGAAATTTTGAATTAGATTCTTTTATCATTCCTAAAGAATGGACAAGAAAGGAGTGTAAAGGAAGTAGAATAAAACGCTTCGGATGGAAATATTTTATTTATCTGATAATAACAGGCATATATATAAAATCAAACAAGCTATATGCAAGATATTATAAAACCCATATAGGCAGTACCTTTTATCAAAGGCTTATTAATTTATTGGGATTTTATCGTGAACATTTTGGGGAGTATCATGAACCCACACAATCATTTTGTAAAAATAAAATAATTAGAGGACAATGGATATGGCCAGAAATGGTTATCAAACAAGGTGAAAAACTAAAAAATGAAATTAAAGTTATAACCCCTTTGTCACAATCCAATTCTTATTTTCTATCAAAAATACAAAATAGTAATTCTGTGGGTGTACATATCCGTAGAGGCGATTATGTTAAACTCGGCTTAGTTGTTTGCGACATCCATTACTATGAAAGATGTATGCAAAAAATGATGGATATAGTAAAAAATCCCACTTTTTTTATTTTCTCTGATGATATATCATGGGTAAAGACAAATCTAAAATTTAAAGGAAGTGAATTAATATTCATAGACAATAACAACTCCTCTCCTGAAGATATGCGTCTTTTATATAGTTGTAATCATTTTATCATGTCTAACAGCACTTTCAGTTGGTGGGGAGCATACCTTGGCAAATATCCAAATAAAAAAGTTATAGTTCCTGAATTTTGGAGCATAAAAAAGAAAAAAAGTCCCCTTATACTTAATGAATGGATTGTAGAAAAAAACATTTAATAATCTAATGGAGAGAATAATATCAAAAGCAATAAAAAACTTTTTTACAAAAGGTAATCAGCGCACACTTAAAGCCAAAAAAAATATACTCTTGTCCCTTATTATTAAAGGAATACATATATGTACCACACTATTAGTCGTTCCAATAACTATTAATTATATAAATGCAACACAATATGGTATATGGTTAACTTTAAGCTCTATCTTAGGATGGTTATCTTTTTTTGATATAGGTCTGTCTAATGGGTTCAGAAATAAATTTGCAGAAGCTAAGGCTACAGGAAATAGTATGTTAGCTAAAAAATATGTAAGTACTACCTATATGTCAATAGGAGTTATCTTCATATGTGTAGCTATCATAGGATTTATTATCAATCTATTCTTACACTGGAACATAATATTAAATGTGCCTTCTAGTTATAATAATGAGCTCAGAAAAATTTTCAACATACTCATTACATTTTTTTGTTTACAAATGATATTAAAAGTCATAACTTCACTCATCATTGCTGACCAAAAACCTGCTCTAGCTTCAGGTATAAGTACACTTGCTGAAGTACTGAGTCTGATTATTATATTTATCCTGACCCAAACAACACAAGGTTCATTATTATACCTAGCAGAATCAATATCATTTATCCCATCCTTAGTATGGCTAATCACAAGTTTTATTTTGTTCAACACAACATATAAAGATTACAAACCAAGCATTAAAGATATAGATACAAAGTGTATAAAAAACATATTAACATTAGGAGGCAAATTTTTTATTATCCAAATTTCTATGATATTTTTATTTCAATGTACAAATATCGTTCTATCGAATGTTAAAGGTCCTGAATACGTTACTATTTACAATATTGCATATAAATATTTTAGCATATTTAACATGATAATGATAATCATACTAACTCCTTTTTGGTCGGCATTTACAGAAGCATATACCAAAAAGGACTTTCCATGGATGAGGAATATGTATAAAAAGCTGCAAAAAGCATGGATAGGAATATCTTGTATATTAATATTTTTCCTATTAAATTCATCATGGATTATAAAACTATGGATAGGTGAAAATATACAAATACCTTTTAGTGTACTTTGTATGATGGCTATATATATATTACTATTATCTCGCGCCAATTTAAACCTATATTTAATAAATGGTGTAGGAAAAGTAACTGTACAGATGTACATTAATTTATTTTTATCAATCATATCCGTTCCTACTCTTATTGTTTTTTTATCACACTTTGGCCTAGAAGGTGGTATTCTAATATTATGCATTACTCCTATTATTCAGCTTATATTTTGCAATATACAGATAAAAAAAATATTAAACAATGATCTTAAAGGCATTTGGAATAAATAAAAATAATCATCAGTCATGACTTACCATAAAAAAATAATATCCAATAATATAGAAAAAAATATATATTTAATCTATTTATTTTCTTTGCCTTTTGGGCGGTTTATAGATTTTCATTTACCAACCATTCTTCAAACTTACTTTCTTAACAGATTCTGCTGCTTTTTTTTCTTTTTTGGTTTCATTATAATGACAATAAAGAAAGTTTCAATAGGATATAATCCATTTCTTGAAAAATGGAAAAGACTATATAAATTTCAAATTATATATTCACTCTTAATGGCCACAATATTGTATATTCCATTGGGAATATTACATGGAGAAGATACATTTCGAGCATCTATAGGCAGTATGCTTTTCTGGCTTATAGTCCTTTTACATATATACTATAACTACTATGGCTTAACGCAACTTATTACAATTCATACAATGCTAAAAACTATAACATATTCTTCTTTTGTTATACTATTTATAGGATATTTGCAATATACAGCTGTTAAAGTTGGGGGACCTTTTGGAAGTATATATACAGTACTAACATCTATATTCGCATTATTACCTATTGATAAATTAAACCGAGGAGTAGTATTCTTTGGATCGGAACCTGCAAGTGCTTCTACACTTTTTGCATTAACAATACCTGTTCTATTAGGAAGAATAATACAACAAAAAAACAAGAAAGAACAAAAATGGTACATATTGCTGATTTTATTATTTATACCACTCTTTATATCATCAGGAAGTGCATCTGTCTGGATAACTTTATTATTGACAATTTGTGCTACATTCATTGTACTAACTAAAAATTTAAAAGCATATAAATTTCTTCTAGGAATAACATTCAGCATTGGTTTTATTATAGCTATTGGCTATGGAATAGGTAACTTTAATAAGAAGAATACTAATGAAAATAAAGAAGAAACAAATATAGAATATTTACTATTAGGAAAAATTCAAGATACAAATAATTTATCAACCATGATGCGTTCAAGTACCATTATCAATAATATGAAAATACTTGGCAATTATCCAATAACTGGAGTTGGAGATGGCATACAAGGTTATTTTTATAATAAAAATATACCTAATTCTTTCTTAATATCACCAGAAGTTTCTAAGATTTATAAAGGAGAAGTAGGCATTATAGACTCTGGAGGGGCATATTTCCCTGCATTTTTTTCTTCATATGGAATAATCGGATTATTCTTTTTACTTCCATTAATAAGACAATATTTCTATTTTTTCAAAAGATGGGAAAGAATAAATTTATTAAATATTATATTTATGATATTTATAATCATATTTGTTGCATCAGCTTGGTTTAGTATGGGCATCAGACAAAACTATATGGTTATTGTAATGTTTACACTTCCCATAGTTGCATTACGATATGATTTATATTCCCAAAAACATCTCAGCAAACAATCTCCCATCTCCTTGATAAAAAAAAGAAAATAATCATGACTATAAACGATCTATCATGGAACCTATAAGAATATTATATGTAAATGGAGGACTTATGAATCGAGGTGGTATAGAATCATACATGATGAATTACTATCGCCATTTCAATCATAATAAAATTCAAATTGATTTTATAGTACATAATGCCGGAGGATATGGCTATTATGATGAAGAAATAAAAAATATGGGAGGACAAATATTTGTTTTACCACAAAAAAGTAAACATCCTTTAAGTTATACATCTCAATTAAAAGCTATATTAGAAAGAAACGACCATAAAATTATCCATACCCATATGGACGCAATGGGGGCTTGGGTACTAAAAACAGCAAAAGACTGTGGAATTCCTATACGAATAGCCCATAGCCATAACACACAACATTTAACCACCAATCCCTTTAAATTATTTTTTTTAGAGCAAGCAAGAAAAAATATCAACCGATATGCTACTCATCGAATGGCTTGTTCAAATATGGCAGGTCAATGGTTGTTTGGAAATCAACCATTTCAAATAATCAGAAATGCTATAGAACTTGAAAAGTTCCAATATAATGAAGATATACGTAATCAAATTAGAAAAAAATACAATATAGAAAATGATTTTCTGATAGGTCACGTAGGAAGATTTGACATGCAAAAAAATCACGCTTTTCTTCTAGACGTTTTTGCCAAAGTACATAAAGTTGTTCCTAATAGTAAACTTATGTTAGTTGGAGATGGGCATTTAAAAAATGAAATCAAAAAAAAAGTTCATGAATTACATTTAGAAAACGCTGTTATATTTACAGGCATAAGGAATGATACTAATCTCTTTTACAATGCTTTTGATCTATTCGTATTACCATCATTATTTGAAGGATTAGGGATTGTTGCAATAGAAGCTGAAGCAAATGGATGTAATACTTTTCTATCAACATCAGTACCTCAAGAAGCCATTATTTCCCAAAATGTAGAGCATATTCCTTTAAATATAAATCAATGGGTTGAAAAAAGTATTTTCTTAATTAAAAACTACACCACAAGAGTAAAAAGGGATTTCACGCCCAAAATTCTAGAATACAATATAAACACGGAGTCATTCAAGCTAGAAAATACTTATATTGACCTATTTAAATCAAATTCAAAATGAAAGTTCTATTTTTTACTAATATCCCTGTTCCATATAGAATGGATTTCTTTAATGAATTGGGTAAATATTGTGATCTCACAGTTTTAATGGAAAACGATTCTGCTGGTAATTCATTAAACCGTGATTGGCTTAAATCATATAATGTGGAAAATTATCTATTATATATTCTACCTAAAATAGGTAAAGCCAGTAAAACAAGAATCAACTATGGATATCATAAATTCATAAAAAAAGGGAAATATGACATTATAATTGTAGGTACCTATTATTCTGTATCCGCTATGATTTTTATCGAATACCTCCGAATTAAACGTATTCCATTCATACTTAATTCGGATGGAGGATTCATTAAAAATGATAATACAATAAAATATCTATTTAAAAAACATTTTATATCAGCCGCTGATGCATATTTAAGCACAGGTAAAATGACATCAGATTATTTAAAACATTATGGAGGTACAAAAAATATATATCAATATCCTTTTACCTCCATGAGAAAATCTGAAATACCAACTACGGTTACGACAAATGAAATGAAACAAGAAGCCAGAAAAGCTAACAAAATTACAGAAAAATATGTAATACTTTATGTTGGACAACTCATCTATAGAAAAGGAATAGATATATTATTAAAATCAATAAAAGGAATAAATAAAAAAGAAGAGATTGGACTTTATATAGTAGGAGGTGAAATAAAAAAAGAATATAAAATAATTATAGAAGAAGAAAACATTTCAAATATCCATTTTATTCCTTTTAAAAATAAAAGTAGCCTAACCTCATTTTATCAGGCTGCCGATTTATTTATTCTTCCAACAAGAGAAGACATATGGGGCTTAGTCATAAATGAAGCAATGTCTTATGGGTTACCCGTCATAACAACTAATAAATGTATTGCAGGTATTGAACTAATTATCAATAATATAAATGGATTTATAGTTCCCACAAACTATCCTGAAAAAATATCAGAAGCAATTAACAAAATAATAGATAATGAAGAACTGATGAAAACTATGCAAAAGAATAATTTAGCCAAAATAAAGAATTATACAATAGAAGAAATGGCAAAAGTTCATATCGCAAGTTTTCAAGATTATCTGAATAAACAAATAAAAGAATGAAAAAAATAGCTATCATAACTTGGATATTCCACAATTACGGCACCGTATTACAAGCATTTGCTCTCAATTATTACATAAATAGCATAAAAGAGTGCCAATGTAAACTTATTAATTATGATTTAAATAAAACACATCTAGACCTCACTAAAAAATGGTCCTTAAAAATTATTTGTAACAAAATATTTAAAAGAACACATCTTTTATTACTCAAATCTATTTGTAATTACTATCAATTAAAATATTCTTCAGATATTAATCGTAAAGAAAAAGGATTCATTTCTTTTTTACAAAATATTCCCCAAACCCAATATATGCACAAAAAAGAATTACCCAATCTCAATAATGAGTTTGATTATTTCATCTGTGGAAGTGATCAAATTTGGAATCCTGCTTTTTTTGATCAATCATATTTTTTAAATTTTGTAAAAAAGGATAAGGTTAAAATAGCTTATGCGCCAAGTATAGGAGGAAAAAATATTCCTTCTCAATTGCAAGATCAATATCATTTAAATTTGCAACACTTTAATTATATTTCCACACGAGAAGAAAGTAATATAAAAATCCTAGAAAAGATATCAAAGAAAAAGGTTTTTCCTGTTATTGATCCTACACTTTTAATTGACCATAGTGAATGGAATAATATAATTAAAGACTTAAATTCTTCATCCATAACTAATAAAGAAAACTATATTTTTTGCTATTTTTTGTCTAACAATAATTGGTACAACAAAGTTATTTCAAGTTTAAACCCTCAAAAAAAATATATAATATATTCTGTTGGCACCTCTGCACCATATAGTTATAAAGTATATTTCTTTCATTGAAATTTATGTATATTTTTTTATTATATAGAATAAAAAGGGAGGACAAATACCTTTTATTTTTCCTTTTATATATTGTAGTGTAGATGGTTTATATCTATGATTAATGAGATAATTAAAGTTAGAATTTGTTAGTTCTTGATATATAGTATCTCTTGTTTTCTTTCGTTTAACTTGTGAGGTTAAAGCTGTATTAATTAATTTCAGATTATTATAATTCCCTGGATATATTTCATTTCCTTCTTTTACAATATTGAATAATTTTTCTCCTTTTTCTGTATTAATGATTACCGCTGTAACGCCTTTATTGGTTTGAATTTTTATGTTTTCTTTTTCTATTCCCCAATAGTCTCCAATGGTAATGTCTGATATTCTATTGGGATTGGTGTATTTACAATTGTAACAGCATTCCCTATAAGAATCACCAAACATGTAGAAATAATAATAATTTAAAGTATTGTCATTATGTATCTTCGTATGAAGATTTCCTTTGTGAACATAGCTACAGGAACTTACGCACTGAATCCCATATTTACTTTTATCACGAAATTTAAATTTTTGTATTTTCCCTAATTTAGATTGTATATATTGTAGATATTTTTTAAAGAATAAAAGTGAAGGAACTCCATGACAAATAATGTCCATAGTATATAGATTATCATATTCTTTAAGTAGATAGGACTTTAAACCAGCGACTTGACAAGGTGTGCCAACAAATAATACTTTCTTGAAGGATTTTAATTCTTTCTCTACTACCGCATACGTTGCGCCTATTTCGCTTTGAACATATTTACTACCACAAAACATGGGTAAGTCAGATATGTTTTTGCATATTCCAAATTTTATATTAAAATCTTCATCCATGTATGTTGCAAATACAATTCCTTTTTCATTGATTATATGACTGGCAATATTGGGGAAAAAGCCTCCAGAGGAACTCTGTTTTATATGTGATGGATTATTATTTACAAATGCATATAGTTTAGGCAGTAAGTTGAATTGAGGTTGAGAGTGGTTAAGATGACAAACTTTTTCACATAAATTACAATTTATACAATTGTTAGTATCTTTTATTGGATAATAAAAGCCTTCTTGTGTCAACTTCATGGTAATACAATGTTTGGGACATTTTAAAACACATGTTCCACATCCTGTGCAATCTTTATTCATGTTTACTATCTTTAAGTGATTGATTGAGGAAATTGATAGATTGTTCTCTTAATAAATTTAATTTTAGATTGATAAGATTATAATCTATGGCCTTTATTTTGTTGATATCATATTGTTCATTTTTACCTAAAAAATAATCCAATAGATTTAATTTTTGCAATAAAGAATAGAATCTTTGATTCTCTGAATTTTTATCTGTATCATTATTTCTTTTTAGAGCGATAAAGTTTTTATTAAAATTTATAGCGAATATAGTTCCATGAAATGAATCGGTTATAATATATTTTGCATGATTTATATATGCAATAAATTCAATAGGAGTAGGGTGTATAATAGTTGCATTTTTTACTTTAAATTCTTATCAATTTGATGGATTAATTTGAAAGACAAACGCTTA
>CATYUF010000045.1 GCA_958413095.1 uncultured Clostridium sp. | reverse complement strand
TCATACATTTCCTCTAACTTTGCCAAATCACGAACCAAAGTCGCTGGATTGCAACTAATATACACTAATCTCTTTGATTTAATACTCAAAATATTATTAATACTCGTATTATCCAAGCCTCTTCTAGGAGGATCAACCATAACAATATCAGGAATAATCTTTCTATCATAAATAATGTTACTCAATACATTTTCTACATCTCCTGCAATAAATTCAACATTATCAATACTATTAATTTCAGCATTTTCCTTAGCTGCTTTTATAGCTTCTTCCACTATTTCAATTCCATAAACCTTTTTTGCATATTTTGCCATAAATAGTGATATCGTACCTATTCCACAATACAAGTCAAAAACAATATCTTCTTTGGTTATCTTTGCCTTTTCAATTCCTAAGTTATATAGTTTTTCTGCCTGTATTGGATTCACTTGATAAAATGAGAGTGGCGATATTTTAAATATATATTCTCCTAATTTATCTTCTATATATCCTTTACCAAATATTGTTCTATTTTCTAGCCCTAATATCACATTTGTATTTTTCATATTACTATTTACAATGATTGATGTAATTTCTTTATATTTGTTTGCTATCTTACTTGCAAATTCTTTTTCATTATCAAAGCCTTGTCCATTTACTACTAATATGCACATATATTGATTTGTTTTTATTCCTGTTTTTATTACAATATGCCTTAATAATCCTTTTCTTGTTTCTTCATTGTAAATTGTATAGTTATTTTCATTCCATAATTCAAATATATATTTTGCTATTTCTTCAGATTTTTCATTTTGAATAAAACATTTTTCTATTGGTATTATTTCATGACTTCTATTTGCAAAAACGCCAATTTGTGGTTTACCATTTTTATCAATTCCTACTGGATATTGTACTTTATTTCTATAATAATATGGATTTTCCATTCCTATTGTTTCTTTTACTCTTATTTTATTTTTTAATGTCTTATCCAATAAACTTTGAACTGCATTTTGTTTTAGCTTAAGAGTTTCTTGATATTTTATATGTCTTAAATTACATCCTCCACATCTTTTATATGTTTTACAATCAGGTTCAATTCTATTTTCTGATTTTTCTAATATTTCTAATATTTTTCCAAATGCATACGAAGATAATACTTTTACTATTAATATTTTTACCTTTTCTCCTTTTATTGCTCCTGGTATAAATATAGTAAAATCATTTATTTTTGCTATACCTTCTCCTTCAAATCCATTATCAATTATTTCTACAATATATTCTTTATTCTTTTCTACTATCATTTATTCTTATATGGCCCTTTCAACTTTAATTATACTATAAATATTATAACTTCTTACCTTAAATTTGTAAATCAAAAAAGAGCATTTTTGTAAATTATGCTCTTTTTTGATTCTGTTTATTTGTAACTATTATTTCTAACATAAGCTATTCTTCCCGTTTCTCTTACTTTAACTTTA
Source organism: uncultured Clostridium sp. (assembly GCA_958413095.1). Classification (GTDB taxonomy): domain Bacteria; phylum Bacillota; class Clostridia; order TANB77; family CAG-508; genus CAG-269. The sequence goes on along the minus strand of CATYUF010000045.1, from coordinate 12,124 downwards.
TCCACCTGTGAATTTATATTTTCTAAAATTATAACACTTGTATTTGGTAAATATTGATATTCTATTCCGGATAAACTTGGATTTTGGTATAAAATTGTTCTTCCTTTAAAATATTTTACCATTCCTACTGTTGAAGGTATATTTTCAATTTTTTTAGTGTATTGTAAATCTATCCAACCTATATTTGTTCTTCCCCAACCATTCTTTTCTGCTAATACTTCTACAACTGTTCCATATCTATATGCTCCTATTTTTTTATATGAAATACAATTTCCCATTCTAATGTTTAAGCCTATTGGAGATGTTATTTCAACTTTATATGGTTTAAAAATATAATCTGCTATTTGATTATTATATTTTACTACTAAATAACTTGAATCTACCCATTCATTTTTTCCAATTCTTGCCCAATTACCTTCTGTTTCATATACTGTTACTTTAGTTCCATCTGGATATGCATTAATTTTTGAAAATCTTGTTCCAGGTCCACTTCTTACATTTACTCCTATTCCTTTCGATGTTTTCACATATCTTGTATATTCTGGCATTGTAATATCTTCTGTTTCACTTTCGTTATTTCCTCTATCATTTTTGAAAGCAAAAAATCTTTGATAATTTGCATAATTTCTAAAATTATTTATACTACAGTAAACCTTATTTCCTTCAACTGTTACTTTTCCTTTTCTACTTGCAATATCAAATTTTCCACTATATAAATATGGGTCAAAAATTTCCAAATATTCTCCTTCTATTCCTACTAAAACAACAAAATGTCCTCCTGAAGTAAATAATCCATCATTTACACTTACTATTACATAATAATTATTTTTTACTAATTCTATTGCTTTATTTAAACTTGTAGTTTCTTCAAATCCTATTCCAAATTTGTTTGCCGTCCACTTAAATGCTGACCAGTATGTTCCATTATCTCGGCTTCTAAAACCATTTTCCACATATAAATTTGCCATTTGTGGAGGAGTTATAATTCCTTTTATACTAGAAACTACCATTGCCGCTGCTGTTGGACCACACCCACTAATTCCTATTGTTTGTGATGGATTTCCTGTTATTGTATATGGGTCATTTCTCCATCTATTATCTATTTGTGAATAATATATAAGTCCTTCATATGGTCCTAATTGGATATTGCTACTTCTATTCTTTTGGTTATCGTTATTTTTGTTTGCTCTTTTATATGCTTCTTCATTTTCTTTTTTAAACTCTTCTTCCTCTGTACTTTGATATTCTAACGATTGTTCTTCTATTATTGTTTGCATTGGTATTTCAGTTGTAGATATGCATTCATCTTCTTGCTTATTTGCATTGGATATAATACTAAAATTGCCAATAAATATGCTTAGAATAAGCATACTAATAATTGAACTAGATAATTTTTTTCTCATAAAATCTCCTTTCTTTATTTTTTATATATTAGTATGCTATTGGGCATAATATTGTTAATGTTATATTTATAAATTTATATAAACTATATTAAAATGCTTTGCTATTGAATTATTATTTTCTATAAAAAATAGATGCATAATATATCATAATCTTTTGCTTTTAACATTTATATAACAATGTAGTTATATAAATGTAGAAAAATTGTAGCAATTGGTGGCGGCGAAAATGGTAGAATTAAAAGTGATGGAATATATTCTCCATATGAAACTAAACAAATTGATATGGAAATAATTAATCTTACAGGAAAAAAACATCCAAACTTTTTATTTCTAGGTCATTCTCAAAATGATATTAATTCTGAAGAAAGTTATTTTCATGTCATGCAAAACATATATGGAAATATTTTTGGATGTGAATGTCAAACAATAAAAAAACAGGAATTAAAAGACAATATTTACAAAGTTCAGGAACTTATTAATTGGGCTGATATTATATATGAAGGAGAAGGAGATACTAAGGGAATGTTAGAGCTTTGGCTTAAAACTGGTTTTGATAAAATTTTAAAAAATGCTTGGATTTCTGGAAAAGTTATGTGTGGTATTTCTGCTGGAGCTAATTGTTGGTTTAAAACATGTAGTTCTGATTCATTAAAGCTACAATTAAAAGATGATACTGCTCCTATGATTAGTTTAAATTGTTTAAATTTTATCAATGCATTTTTTACTCCTTATTGTAATGTTTCAAATAGCAATACGAATAGATTGCAACATATGAAAGAATCATTAAAAAATAGCAATTTAGTTGGTTTAGGAATGTCTAATTGTTGTGCAATAGAAATTATTGATGATAAATACAGATTATTAACAGAAGATGCTTCTAATTACAATATAGAATCTTATGGAATAAAAACTTATTGGAAAGATAATAAATATATAGAAAAATATATTGATAAATCTAATACCTTCAAAAGTTTAGCAGACTTATTAAGTAAGAACTAAAACACTTTATTTTCTCTATTGATTTTTCAAGTTTTTCAAAAGATAGAGAATGTTTATCTATAAACTTCTCTATCTTCATACATTTCTATAAATTTTTTAATTAAGAATCATTTTTATTAATTTATTCTATCTACAATTTTCAATGACGAATATGTACAAATATAGAATGGTTCTTTTGATTTTTGCATAATTTATTGCTTTTTTAACCAATCCATAAATTCTTCTTTTGAAATCTCTTTAAGCTTATAAGCATTTTTCTTATCCTTTCCTTGATTTTTAAATAAATTATACTCTATTTCAAAGCTCCCACCTTTAGACTTAGCCAAAGCTTGTTTCTTTTTGTAGACCTTTCTATACAAATTATATGCTTCATCTCTTTCTAGATTTTTAGAAAATACCTTACTTGCTCCAATTTCTCTACAAGTTTTATTATCTTCAAACACATTATCACAATAAATAATAGCTGAATTTGTTGTTAGAAAATATTTACCACAATTTTTACATTTTTTAAGATAAGTTTTCTCTTGTAGGATAAAATATAGTTCTAAAAATAATAAGTTATAAAAATTATCTATTTCATAAATTTCTTGAATGCCATATCTATTATTTTCTTTATCCTTTATAATTCGTATTAACTCCGTTTCTGTTATTTTAGATGTATCTTTATTTATTTTTATTACTTTATTAAATTCATTATATTTTAGAATTGAATAATTTTCTATATTCTTTGTATTGACAAATATATGTAATTTTTCTAATGGACTTAAATCCTTTAATTCTCTTTTCTCATTAAACAAGCAATATTCCAAAATATCAATTATTTGGTTTTTAAAGCTTTTAAATTCCTTTTGATACTTACTATATAGCTCTTCCATTTTATTATCTAATTCTTCCATTTCGTTTGGATTTAAGGCTAATATTTCCTGTTTCTCATTTTCTGTTAATAATGTCTGAAATCCATAAAATCTAAAAATGAAATAAGACATTTCTTTCAAGTCTTTTTGTATAAAATCCAAAACTATATTTCCTATTTTATTAGGTTGCTCGTATATCTTTGTAGTATATTTATAATTTCCTTCCTCATTTGTTTCATAGTCTAACATAGGTACTTTTATTTGTTCTTCTTTTAGTTTTTCATTAATGTATAATTCTATCTTATTATTTGTTTCCATCTCTCCTCCAAAAAACTTTTATTTTTTGATAAAAACTATTGACATTTATGACAATAATATGTTATAAATTAAATTGTCAGCAGACAATATTGTCATTTATTGTTTATTGTCAACATTAGTATACATTATATAAATACTTTTTTCAAGTCTTTATATAAAGTTTTTTATGTTTGAAAAATGTTAGCAAATTTTTGCATTATAACTTTAGGAGTTGATGATTATTGAGAAAAATGGATTTAGAACGAAATAAATTAATCTATAATTTGTATTTTAAAGATAAACTAACAGTATCAGAAATTAGTCAAAAAGTAAGTTTATCTATTAGTCAAATTAGCCGTATTCTATCTAAGTCCTCCCTTTATCAGCAAGAAAAGTCTAGCAGAAAAGAAGAAAATCATAAAAAACACAAAGAACAAGCAAAAAAAATTATGAGGAATAAAAGAAATAAAAAACAAATGGAAGAAAAAGCAATTATGGATAAATTACATAAGCAAGCTGCAATAGAACTTTCTTATTTTAGTTCCATATCTAAAGTTACTTTAAGAAAAAATTGTTCAAGCTCTTATAATTATAATAATAAAAAGGCAAGATTTGAGCTAAAAGATAATATAGCTTATTCAAATGATATGCCTAAAATAATTAAATACTAATATTATTATGACTTACATTGTTTAAGTCTATTTTTTTATTTCAAATGAATTGGAGGTGAAAAAAATGAGTGAAAATGTAAAAGAAAACTACAGTATAATGTTTACTAACTATCCAGACATTGTAAATATTGAACAAATGAGAAAAATGCTTGGTGGTATTGGTGTTACTCTTGCCTATAAACTATTAAAACAAGGAAAAATTAAATCTATAAAAATAGGCAGAGAATATAAAATTCCAAAATCCTGCATTATTCAATACTTATTGGATGAACAAATTGACCTATAATTAATGTTACATAAAAATTTAGAAAGGTTATCATAAAACAAAACTTATGATATAATAAAAAAGCTATAGGTAAGTAAACTGTTATACAGGAAGGATGAACATTGGTAACAGGTAGCTTACAAATAAAAGGGCTAGTTTATTATGTTGTCTTAAATGTATATCCGAATAATAAAAGAAATCAAAAATGGATACCAACTACAGTTATAGCTGATGGCAAAAAAGTAAATCAAATGAAAGCTGAAAAGTTACTTTCAGATATTCGTATGATTTATAATAAAGATTCATATATAGACAACAAGAAAACAGCTGAACAATTATTAGAAGAACAAAATCAAAACAAAACTCTTGGACTATCTTTATTATCTCCAAGTGATACAAATAACAAGACAGAACAACTTAAATTAAGTAATCAACCACTATCAAGTGAAGAAGAATTAATAATTACCAAATGTTTATCTGCTTGGTATAACATATCTAAAGAAGAAATGGTAAATTCTTTATTAAGTATTATTAAAGAAAATCCCAATACTAATTTAATAAAAAGGATTATTACAGATTTAGTTAATAAATTATCAGATGATCCACGAGAACAAAGACTGAAAAAAATGGGACATTATCGTGATATGCTGTTTAGTGACTATATTAAAGAATGGCTTAATTCTATTCAAAATCAAGTTGCTAAAAGTACATATAAAGGTTATTATGACCATGTTAATGGCAGAATGATTCCATATTTTGAAAATGAAGAATTACTTTTAAAAGATGTTACACTAGCTGATATTTATAACTATATTGAATATCTCTTTAGTGAAAGACTAAAACCTAATACTGTAAAACATCATAGGTCTATTCTATCTTGTATATTTACTAGAGCAGTTGAACAAGAAATATTTGAATACAATTTCATTAACAACTTAAAACCTATTAAATCAGACCACTATATTGGTAATTTCTATAAACATGAAGAATTACTGCATTTGTTTGAAGTTGCAGAAAACACTACTATTCGCTTAGAAGTTATTATTGCAGCAGTGTATGGATTAAGACGTGAAGAAGTTCTAGGATTAAAATGGGATTGTATTGATTTTACAAGAAAAACCATTACAATTAAACATACAGTTCAAAGATTTAAAATTAATGGTAAAACTCAGTTTGTAATAAAAAATAAAACAAAGTCACAGTCATCTTATAGAACTTTACCATTATTCGATTTTATAGAAAATTTACTAAAAGAATATAAAACAATGTATGCAGAATATAGAAAAATATTTGGCAATACTTATTGTACTAAATATAAAGACTATGTCTGTCTAATGCCAAATGGAGAACTTATGAAACCAGGATATTTAAGTCATACATTTTCAAAATTATTAGAAGATAATGAATTGAAACGAATTCGTTTGCATGATTTAAGACATTCTTGTGCTACTTTATTAGTGCAAAATAAAGTTCCAATTAAAGATATTCAAATATGGCTTGGCCATTCTAATATTCAAACTACTATGATTTATACTCATTTAGATGAAACAAATAAAGAAGTTTCTGCACAAGTATTAGTAAATAAATTTCAGTACATTTTGAATAATTATAATGAAAATGAACTTTACGACCTAAAAGAAAATACTTTGAATAATATTTATGAAGATATTGATAGTTCTAATCAATATCCAAATATGAAAAAAGTTGTTGCAACCCACCAAGTTTAACAACAACCAATTTCCAAAAGTGTTAGAAAATTTTATAAAATCTGTTAGAAAAAAATAAAATTTTCTAACAATACGATTTCTCGTAAAGCTTGAAAACCTTACTGTGGTGCGGATGAAGGGACTCGAACCCCCACGCTTTTGACACTGGTTCCTAAGACCAGCGCGTCTACCAGTTCCGCCACATCCGCATTTTCTATTGACAGTATTTATATTAACACATTTAAGGTTTTATTGTCAATAGCATTTTTACAAAATTTTAAATTTGCTAACTATTTGCTAACAAATTTAACTTATTTTTATAAAGAAAAATATATAATAACTCCTCCAACTATTGATATTAAAAATCCTAAAATTTTTAATCCACTACTTCCTTCGTTTTGGTCACCAAATCCAAAAAATCTTTTAGTTAATATTCGTGCATCATATATTAAGATTACACCAGTTAACACCATTAATAGACCTACTAATTTTATTATAATTTGAAACATATTATATCAACATCCTTATTATTTTTATCTATAATACTATTTTATATAAAAAATGTCAATAGGGAAAAATCCCCTATTGACTGAAGCCGAGTTCATAAATCCGATTACATTATTACCTTCAAGTAATTCTCAATTTGTTCAACATAATTTCTTTTATATTCTTCTTCAGAATATATTCCAAGATTTACTTCCTCCTTTGTAATTTTTGGTTTAACTCTGTCAACATTTTCAATTTGGTTTCGTGGAACATGATGTCTTGTGTCCCATGCTGCTAATACTAAATCAACTTCATTTTCTGATAAATCCTTTGTTGTTATCTCCCCTCGAAGCATCTGTTCCATAATCCCTGCTCCTGTCATAAACATTTTGATTCCTAATGTCCGTAATTGTTCAACCATTTCTTTCTCTCCTTTTTCTTTTGGATAATCATCCCTTATAATTATTAGCTACTTTTGCCTCTATTGGCATACAATAATTATATCATATTTTACATAAATATTCAACTTTTTACATTATTTAACATTGCCTTGTTTATATAAATATCATTTTCATATGCAATCTATCTTTTTAATTTTATCAAATCTCAATTCTTTTAACAAACTTATCTTTTATTAAGCCTCTTAATAATTTATTTTCTTCTTTTTCTAATTTTGGATCAACTGAAATAATTTTCATTGCTAAATTTTGAACTATTTTTAGTGTTTGCATATCTTCAAATAAATTTGCTATTTTAAATTCTGGTATACCATGTTGCATTGTTCCAAAGAAATCTCCTGCACCTCTCAATTCTAAGTCTTTTTCGGAAATAATAAATCCATCATTTGTATCACACATTACTTTCATTCTTTTTCTTATTGTTTCACTTTTTCCTTCGTATTTTAAAATACAATATGACTTATATTCTCCTCTTCCTACTCTTCCTCTTAATTGATGTAGTTGTGCTAATCCAAATCTTTGTGCATCTTCTATTACCATTATATTACTATTTGGAACATCTACTCCTACTTCAATAACAGTTGTTGATATTAATATATCAATTTCTTTATTTTTAAACTTCTCCATTATTATATCTTTATCTTTTGCCTTCATTTTTCCATGTATATATTCAACTTTATATTCTGGAAAAGTTTCTGTTTTACTCTTTTCATATAGTTTTTCTACTGATTTTAAGTCTGATTCTTCATTTTCTTCTACTAATGGACATACAATATATGCTTGACGCCCTTCATCTACTTGCTTTTTTATAAAGTTATTAACTCTTTCTTCCATACTTTTAGGTACTGCAAATGTATCTATTTTCTTTCTATTTGGTGGTAATTCGTCAATTATTGAAATATCTAAGTCTCCATATAATATTAGTGCTAGTGTACGAGGTATTGGTGTTGCAGTCATAACTAGTACATCTGGATTTTGACCTTTTTCTACAATAGTTGTTCTCTGTTTAACTCCAAATCTATGTTGCTCATCTGTAACAACTAGTCCTAATTTTTTAAAGATTACATTTTCTTGTAATAGTGCATGTGTTCCTATTAATATATCTATATCTCCATTTTCTAGCCTTTGTAATAGTTCTGTTTTCTTCTTTTTAGTCATTGCTGAAATTAATAACTCACATTTAATTCCCAATCCATCAAAAATTCTTCTAAAATTTTCTAAATGTTGTGTTGCTAAAATTGCTGTTGGAGCCATTATTGCTGTTTGATAACCACATTTTACTGCTTTATATGCTGCACACATCGAAATAACCGTTTTACCTGAACCAACATCTCCTTGTAAAAGTCTGTTCATAGGCTTAGTTGATTCCATATCTTTGTCAATTTCTTCTAAAACTCTTCTTTGCGCATTTGTTAATTTAAATGGCAATTTATTTATTATATCTGACATCTTTGCTTCTTTACTAAATTGTATACCTATTTCTTCATTTTGATAACCATTTTTTAATTCTAATAATGCTAGTTGCACAGATAACAATTCTTCAAAAACAAACCTATTTTTTGCAAGCTCAAAATCTTTAAATTCTTTTGGAAAATGTATATTTAATGTTGCTTCATTAATTTCTTGTAAATTAAACTCTTTTAATATGTACTTTGGCAATACTTCTATTAGATTTCCTTTTACTTCTTCTATACCATTTTGTATTATTTTTCTTATAGTATTTTGTGATAAATTATATGTTAAAGGATATATTGGAATTATTTTACCAGTATTTTTACTTTCACCTTGCTTGTCGAATACTGGAGATGTCATTGATACTTTTCCAAACATATTACTAATTTTTCCGTAAAATTTATATTCTTTTCCAACCTCAAACATATTCTTCAAATAGCTTTGATTAAACCATGTAATAGTTGCTGTTCCTGTTTCATCTTTTATTATTAACTTTTGCATAGTTTTTCCTTTTAATCTCACTTCTGAAATTCGTCCACATGTTATACCACATATTAATGTTTCTTCACCATCTATACATTCTATTATGTTTTTAGCAATTCCTCTATTTTCATAAGTCCTAGGATAATATGTAATTAAATCCTTTAATGTAAAAATATTTAATTTATTTAATAATTTAACTCTATTAGGTCCAACACCTTTTATATATTTTACATCTTTATTTAAATCTACCATCATTACTTTCCTTCCTTTTTTCTTATAGAGTAGCTGGAAACTGTTTATAATTATAAACAGTTTCCAGCAGTTAACTTAAAAAAACACTTGTATTTAGTAACTAATTTGCTAATGAAATTTTTTATTTACAAAATCTATGTCTCCCTATTGTTATAGTCATCGGTCTAGACCATATCCATTTGTTAGTTGCTGTTGACGGATTAAAATAATATATTGCTCCATAACTTGGGTCCCAACCATTTATTGCATCTTGTGCTGCTTTTTTTGCTGTTGAATCTGGTGTTAAGTTTATTTGTCCATCTCTAACAGCATCAAAAGCTCCGGACTGATATATTACTCCTGAAATACTATTAGGAAACGAACTACTTCTTACTCTATTCATTACAACTGCACCTACTGCAACTTGTCCAGTATATGGTTCTCCTCGTGCTTCTCCATAAATTAATCTCGCAAGTAAATTTACATTACTTGAATTACTTGATGATGAACTTGACGATGAAGAACTATATATCCCCATTGCTTTTAGTGTATTTTTTCCTGCTATACCATCTACTTTTAACCCATTTTTTCTTTGAAAATATTTTACTGCTTCTTGTGTTTGGCTTCCATATATCCCATCTACATTTCCTTTGTAATATCCCCATCTTTTTAATTTTGTTTGAATTTGTGTAACTTCATTTCCTCTTGAACCGTATTTAGATAAGGCTTGCACTTCACTATACTTGAAGAATATAATTATACTAAAAAATAGAACTATTAGTAAAATACTTAACCCATACCAAAATTTCCTTTTATTTTTTAACTTCATATTACCACCTACTAAAATATTTTAATTAAATATATTTTTAGCAATTTTGGTATATATTATTCATTTTAACTACAATAAGTACAAAGTATAGCTTCTAATCCTACTTGCAAGTCTATTAATCCATTTTTAGAATTATAATCTAAATCTCTTAATCCTTGTAATATCTTACTTAATTCTTTATCAGAAAAATAATTTGCTTGTGTTTTATATTTATTTACTAAAAATGTTTGATTTGGCTTTAAATTCAAACTGCTTATTAAGTCTTTATTTTCTTTCACTGCTAGTTTTGTTATATATAATTTTTTAAAATGATTATATAAAGTTATTAAAATTTTTTGTATTGGTTCTTTATTAGCAATTAAGTTTTTTAGAACTTGCAGTGCTCTTTGTGTTTCCTTTTTCCCTAAATTATCTGTTAAATCAAAAATTATAGTTTCTAATTTTTTTATACATAATTTATCTATATCTATTTTCTCAATTTTTCCACCATTCCCTGCATATTCAATGAGTTTTCTTATTTCATTTATGAGTTCTTGCATATTTGTACCACATACTTCAATAAAGTATTTCAAAGAGCTCTCATCAATATCTACATGATATGCATTACATATTGCTTTTAACCTTTTTTGTATTTGTATTGGCTTTTGATATTCAAAATTACATACTACTCCAAACTTATCAAATATCTTATATAATTCTTGTTTATTATCAATATCCTCTTCTATTATAACTAATACAACACTATCATTTATAATATCGATATTTTCTTTTATATAACTTGAAATTTTTTCTCTTAAATTTAATAATTCAACATTTTTTCTTTTTCCTTCTTTTTTTAATATTCCTGAATTTCTAACAATTAACAATTTTTTTTCATATCCAAATGCTGGTGTTTCTATATCACTTATTAATTCTGATATATTGGTATCATCTATATTGATATAATTAATACCTTTTATACATTCTCCAAAAATATTCTTTATTTTTTTCAAAATATTTTCTAGTAAAAATAGTTCTTCTCCATATAATAAATATAAACTTTTTAAACTATTACTATTTAATTCTTTCTCTAAATTTTCTATTGTTACCATTTTTACCATTATCCTTTCAAAACATAAACTATGAATAGATATATTCTAATTTTATATATCTTTATTATTAATTTATCATCATTTATCAATATTACACCTTACCTTTACTCAAATTATGATTTATTATAGTTTTTGAGCAAATTTACAAGAATGTGCATGGCATATAGCCATTGCCATACTATCTGTTATATCATCTAATTTTGGAAGTTTCTCTTCATTTAAAATCATTTTCACCATTCTTTGTACTTGCATTTTATCAGCTCTTCCATATCCTGTAACAGCTTGTTTAACTTGAAGTGGTGTATATTCATAAATATTTAATTTATTTAATCTAGCAGTCATTAAAATTACGCCTCTTGCTTGAGCAACATTTATAGCAGTTTTAGCATTGTTATTAAAAAACAATTCTTCTATTGCCATAGCCTCTGGATTATAAGTTTTTATAATATCATCTAATTCCTGATTTATTTTCTCTAATCTTAAAGGAAAAGATGTCTTTGCTTCAGTTAAAATTGCCCCAGAAGTTTCTAAATTAAATTTATTTCCTACATAATCAATTATACTATAACCCGTTATCGCAAATCCTGGGTCTATTCCTAAAATTCTCATCTCAATCTCCTCATCTTTCGAAATTCTGTTCTCATTATATCATATAAATTATTAAATTCAAGGCAAATTTAATAAAAAGTATAAATTTAGTTATTAGATAATATTTTTTCTTGTAGAGTAGCTGGAAATAGGTAATAGTTATGATTTTTTGGAATTTTTGACGTTCGATTAGAATGAAGAATAGAATTGGTTAGGCTTTCGAATGAGGAATGCTCACGGTACTTGAAGTATGAAAGGGTCTGAGTGAGAGAGGCTCATGAAAAAGCCTTACCAATTCTTTCTGAATGGAA
>CATYUF010000044.1 GCA_958413095.1 uncultured Clostridium sp. | reverse complement strand
AGAAATAGTTTGGCTATTTTGATAAAGAGAAATCCTACTAAAAGTTTATGCTATCGAGTATGAAATAGACTATATACAAAAGTATAAAAATATGTTAAAATAAAAAAGTAAAAAATAATTATAGAATACGAAGGAGTAATAAAATGAGCTTGGAAAAAGGTAAAAAGTATAAGTATTATGAAATAAAAGTGACTGTTAGAGATACACACCCACCAGTATGGAGAAGATTGCAAATACCATCTGGAATAACTTTTCATGAATTGAATGCAATTATACAACTAGCATTTGATTGGTGTGGATATCATATGTATGATTTTGAAATAGGAGCAACTTTACATGAAGAGGGTATATTTATAGAACTACCAAATCCAGATAATGATTTTTGGAACGAAACTAAAAATTCAAAAAAAGAGAAAATTGACAAATATTTTGAAAAATACAAAACAATGAAATATACCTATGACTTTGGCGATAATTGGATTCATGATATAAAAATAGAAAAAGTAGTTGAAACTGATGTGAAATTTGTAAATCCTATTTGTATTAAAGCTAAAATGGCAGAATTACCAGAAGATTGTGGAGGCTCATGGGGATACGAAGAATTGTTAGATATATTAGCAGACAAAAAGCATCCAAGATATAAAGAAATGAAAGAATGGATAGAAAATGGATATTTTACATGGCATGATGACAGAACATATGTAAATTTAGATGAAATAAATGAAAGAATAGAAAACTATAAAGAACATGCAAAATTTATATTAGGAGATTAGAACAAGGAGAAAGAATTGAAAGAAGATTTATTAAATATTGAAATTATAAGAGAGTATATAGCAAGAAGAAAAATAGATTGGACAAAACATTGCTTAAACAGATTAAATCAAAGAAATATATTAATAGCTGATGTAAAAACTGCAATTAATAATGGAAAGATAATAGAATATTATTATGATGATTATCCATATCCAAGTTGCTTAATATTAGGATATAATATAAATAAGAAAATATTACATATAGTATGTGGAATGAGTGAAGACACTGTTCATATGATAACTGCATATTATCCAAATATAGAAAAATGGGAAGAAGATATGAAAACAAGGAGGGAAAAATAATGAATTGTTTTATGTGTAAAGGAAATCTAAAAGAAAAGAAAGTAAATTATGTAGTTGATTTAGAAGATACAATTATTATTATTAAAGGAGTTCCAGCAAAAGTATGCACTCAATGTGGAGAACAATATTTTGATGATGAAATAGCAGAAAACATTGAAAAAATTGTAAATCAATTAAAGCAATTAGCAACAGAAGTTACTATTGTAAATTATAAAGAAAAAGTTGCTTAATATATTATCTAAAAGTAAACAATTAGAATAAAAGTTCTAAAATTCAATATAATCATTGATTTTTAGAACTTTTAATATATACAAATTAAATTGAGAAAGTAAATATATGAGACATAAATAACAATAAATAGAGAACAATAATTCCCACATTCACAATTTATGTAAAGAAAACATAAAATATACCAAAAGAAAAAAGGAGGCAGAAAAATGTCAAAATACATAATAGAAGGTGGGAGAAAAGTAGAAGGAAGAGTAAAAATATCAGGCTCAAAAAATTCAAGTTTACCAATAATAGCAGCAACAATATTAAATGGAGGAAAAACAACCCTATATAATGTACCGGAAATAAAAGACACACAAATGATGTATAAAATATTAGAAACATTAGGAGCAAAAGTAGAAAAAAAGAATAATAAAGTAATAATAGACACAAGCAAAATAGAAAAACTAGAAATACCAGAAGAACTAATGCATCAAATGAGGTCATCAGTGATATTAGCAGGAGCGATGCTAGGAAAATACCATAAAGCAACATTTACATATCCAGGAGGATGTGACATAGGAACAAGGCCAATAGACTTACATTTGAAAGCATTTGAAAAATTAGGCATAAATATTGACAAAAACTATGGAAAAATAAGTTGCTTTTGTGATAAAATAAAAGGGGAAAAAATTGACTTTGAATTTCCGAGTGTAGGAGCAACAGAAAATGCAATATTAGCAAGTTGTTTAGGAGAAGGAACAACAATAATTACAAATGTAGCAAGAGAACCAGAAATCATAGATTTACAAAATTTCTTAAATAGAATGGGAGCAAAAATAAAAGGAGCAGGGTCAAACAAAATAGAAATAGAAGGTGTGAAAAAACTAAAAGATGTAAGTTACAATATCATGCCAGACAGAATTGAAACTGGAACATTTTTATGTTTAGCAGCGATATCAGGAGGACATTTAGTTTTAGAGAATGTGGCTCCATCTCATATAGTACCAATAATAGACAAACTAGAAGAAACAGGTTGCAATATACAAATAAATAAAGACAAAATGGAAATATTAGCTCCTAAAAAATTAAAAGCAATAGATATAAAAACAATGCCATATCCAGGTTTTCCAACAGATATGCAATCAATATTTGCAACAACATTAACAGTAGCAAAAGGAACATCTATAATAGTAGAAAATATATTTGAAAACAGGTATAAATATACACAAGAATTAATACGAATGGGGGCAAAAATCTCAATAGAAGGAAAAACGGCAATTATAAAAGGGGTAAGAAAGATATATGGAGCAACTGTAAAAGCAACAGATTTAAGAGGAGGAGCAGCAATGGTATTAGCAGGAACAGTTGCAAAAGGAAAAACAACAATAGAAAATATTGATTATATATTGAGGGGATATGAAAAATTTGATAAGAAATTACAAGCAATAGGTGTAAATATAAGAATAGAAAATTAAAGAAAAAGTAAGTTAATGAAATAAAAATAATAAGCAAAGATTTTGAAGTAAATATGTGAAAAGATAGTTTCGAGTTTATTGTATAGGAAACCTTGTATAAAATAAAAAAATATTTTTATTTAGAAATTAAATTTTAATATTAATTTTTTCACTTTATGTTGCAAAACTAAAATATTTTATAAGGTTTCCTATATAATAAAAAATATTATAAATAAAATAGGGAGGAATTAAATTGCCAAAAAAACCTAAAGAAGAAAATATAGATTTATATCGCTTCAATAATGGACAAGACCAAAATATTGAAAACTTAATGGAAAGAAAAAAAGAAAGAGAAAAGAGAATTAAAGAAAGAAACAATATACAAAAAGAAGAAAATGAATTTGACTTTGATACAGAAACAGTTATTGGTATGACAAATAAAAATAATAAAAAGAAACAAGATGAAATGAAAAAAGAATTTGCAAAAAAGCAAAGAAAAAGAGATAAAAGGTTAAAAAGAATAAAATTTTTCTTGAAATTAATTTTGTTTATAGGTGTAGTAAGTGGAATAATAGCTTTTGCAACTTGCTCACCAATATTTAATATTCAAAATATTGAAGTAATTAATAATAAGCAATTAAGTCCAGAAACAATAATAAGTTTATCAGAATTATCAATAAATCAAAATATTTTTAAATTTTGGGAAAATGATGTAGAAAACAAAATAAGAGCAAATGCATATATTGAAAGTGTAGAATTAAAGAGAGTTTTTCCCAATAAGCTTCAAATAAATATACAAGAAAGAGAACCAAAATTTAGTGTACCTGTATTAGGTGAATATGCATATATAAACACACAAGGATATATTTTAGAAATTACTCAAAATCAATTAAACTTACCGATAATCAATGGTATATCAACTAAAGAGGAAGAAATAAAACCAGGAAATAGACTAAACAATAAAGACTTAACTGAATTAGAAATTATTTTGAAAATTATTAGTGCAATGAAAGAAAATCAGTTAGATAAAGAGGTCACAAGCATTGACATTAGTAATAAAAATGATTATATTATATATATGCAAAATGAGAAAAAGAAGATTCACTTAGGTGATGGTTCTAATTTAAGTAATAAAATGTTATATGTAATTGCAATAATAAATGAGGAAAAAGGTAAAGAAGGGGAAATTTTTGCAAATGGAGATTTGAATCAAAAGTTCAAGGTATATTTTAGAGAGAAAGTATAATTTATACTAGAAAGGTGGAGAAATGACAAATAAAAAAGTAGTCAGCCTAGTTTTAGGAATAATGTGTTTTGCTTTAACCTTAGGAATATGTGTGCAAGTTAGAACTGTAAAAAACACGAATTCTACGGTTAGCCAAAATTATGAGGAAAATAATTTAAGAGCAGAAGTATTAAAATATAAAGAAAAATATGACAATAAATACAAGGAATTAGAACAAGCTGAAAAACAATTAGAAGTAGAAAGACAAAAAGCAACAAAAAACAATTCAGACTTAGAGGAAAAAGAAAATAAGATAAAACAAGGAAATAAATTAACTGGTATGGCAGAAGCAAAAGGCCCAGGGGTTATAATAACTTTAACAGATGGTAAAGGAATAGCAACATCAACATTAAATCCTAGTGAGTTATTAGTTCATGATATTGATGTATTAAGTGTTGTAAACGAATTGATAAATGCAGGAGCAGAGGCAATTTCAATAAATGACCAAAGATGGGTATCAAATACAGCAATATCTTGTAGAGGTAATACAATAGATATAAATGGAGAGAGAATAGGTGCGCCATTTGTAATAAAAGCTATTGGATTGCCAGAATATTTATCAGGATTACAAAGACCGGGAGGATACTTATACATATTAAAAGAGGCAAATGTAGGAGTTAGTCTAGAAAAATCAAATAATATAACTATACCTAAATATACAGGTGTAATAAACTTTAAATATATGCAAAACATAAAATAGGAGGAAATAGATGAAAAAGGCTATAAAAAAAGGAAAAATAACAATGACAATTACTATTGGAATTGCATGTTTTGCATTAGTATCTGTAATGATGATGCAATTTAAAATAGTAAATGAAACAGATATAACATCAATAGAAAGTATGCAAGAAGCTGAGTTAAAAACAGAACTTGCAAATTGGAAATCAAAATATGATGATATAAATCAAAAATATGAAGATACTGTAAGTAAAATTGAAGAATATAAAAATGATGAAGAAACAAATAGTGAATCAAGTAAACTGCTAGAAAGCGAATTAGAGCAAAATAA
This sequence comes from uncultured Clostridium sp., assembly GCA_958413095.1. Lineage (GTDB taxonomy): Bacteria > Bacillota > Clostridia > TANB77 > CAG-508 > CAG-269. Next base: position 9,300 of record CATYUF010000044.1, on the reverse strand, counting down.
TATGTTATTAGGATTAACAGATGTTCAAGGAGAAGGAATAATAGTTACTTTAAAGACTGGAAAAGATATAAAAACACCAATAAATTCAGATGATTTATTAATAATAGTAAATTCACTTAAATTTGCAGGAGCAGAAGCAATTTCAATAAATGGACAAAGAATTGTTAATACAACAGATATAACTTATATAAATAATGAATTTATAAAAGTAAATGGTCAAAGAATATTAGAACCATATGTAATAAAGGCAATAGGAAATCAATCATATTTAGAGACAGCTTTAAAAGGAACAGGAGGAGCTGTTGAACAGCTAGAAACCTTAGGACATATTGCAACAATAGAAAAAGACAATAAAATTTATATAGATAAATATAATCAAGAAATAAATACAAAATATATAGAGTAGAAGTAATTAGGCAATACGTAAATAAAAAATTTTTGAAAAGAGGAAACAATAAATAAACCTAATTAAATAATTAAAAAAAGGAAAGGTAGGAAATATAATGTTATTCATAGCTATATTAATAGGATGCATATTAGGTGCTATAATAGGACTAAATGCTCCAATGATTTCATATACATATTCTAGTTATTTAGCAATAGCTATTATAGCTGCGCTTGATTCAGTATTTGGGGGAATAGCTTCAGTAATAAATAAAAATTTTGATTTGAAAATATTTATATCAGGTTTTTTTGGTAATGCCATTTTAGCAATATTACTGACAATCCTAGGACAAAAATTAAATGTTGATATATATTTAGCAGCAATAGTGGTTTTTGTATGGAGAATGTTTATGAATTTAGGAACAATAAGGAGATACTATGTAGAAAAATGGACAAATAAATTAAAAGATAAAGGAAATAAAAAATCAAAAGAAATAGTAAAAGAAGAAAAATAATGCTTTTTCTTTTTAGATAATTGGCGAAAAATGTCAAAAATGAGTGTTACAATATTATTGCGAAATTGTTACAAAAATATTACAATTACTATTGACTTTTTTTGTGAAATGTAATATATATACATTTAGAAAAATTTATACTAAAAATTGGAGGAATTAACTTGGCTATCGGTGATATCATAGTAGGTATTGATATAGGGACAAGCAAAGTTTGTACGGTTGTAGGAGAAGTAAACAACTTTGGGCAAATTGAGATTATAAGCAATACCTCATATAAATGTAGTGGACTAAAGAAATGCAAGATAATAAATGAAGATGAAATAAGTTTAAGTATAGCAAAAACAATAAAAGATGCCGAAGAAGAAACAAATTTAAAAATTAATTCAGCATATGTAACAATTCCGGGAAAATATGTAACAATTGTTCAAAATATGATAACAAAAGAAGCTAGAGATAAATATTCAGGAATATCAGTAAGAGATGTTCAAAATGCAGTAATGCAAGTAAAAGATATAGAAATTCCTGATGGAAAAACATTAATAGATATTGTACCAGATAAGATTACATTAGAAAATGGAACAGTTGTAACAGACCCAGTAGGAAATTTAAGTTCAAGCTTTACAATAAGTGCACAAATAATATTAGCAGAAAAAGATTATGTCAGACAATTACATAATATTTTCAAAAAAGCAGGATTAGAGATAGATGGAATAGTGCCAACAACATTGGCAGAAAGAAATTTAGTTCTAGATAATAATGAATTACATGATAATATAATGTTATTAGATATAGGAGCAGGAAATACAGATATAGGTGTATTTGAAGGTTCAAGTTTTGTATATACAAATTCAATTCCAGTAGGTGGAGATAATATAACTAATGATATTGCTGTAGTTCTTAATATATCAGAAGAAGAAGCAGATAAACTAAAAAGACAATATGGACTAGCTTTAAAATCTTTTATAGATAATGATAATGATATTATTTTAAATACATCAAAAGATGATAATAAAAATAGAATTATAAAAAGTTCTGAGTTAATAGAAATAATAGAGGCTAGAATAGAAGAAATATTTACAATAATAAATAAAGATATTACTAATAGTGGAGTAAAACAAAAAATAAATAATGTAGTTTTAACAGGCCAAGGTATAGTTAATATAAATAAAAGTGATGTTGCTGGAAAGATTAACTTGAATATACCAGTAAAAATATCAACAGGAAGAGCAATAAGCACAGTAAAACCAACATATAGAACAAGCTATGCATTAGTAAGATATATAGCAGCAAGACCATTTGCTAAAACTGTTTCAAGCAGTATAGATACACAAAACAATGAAAATTTTATAAAAACAATAATAGAAAAAATAAAAGAGTTTTTCTATTCATAAAACAAAAATTTTAAAATATAAAGGGAGGAAAAACTAAATGATGGATTACAATGATGATAATAATATTGCAATGATGGATGGAACTGCAACAATAAAAGTTATAGGTGTAGGAGGAGCAGGAAACAATGCTGTAAATAGAATGATTGATGCAGGAATAAAAGGCGTTGATTTTATAGCAGTAAATACAGATAGACAAGCTCTTCAAACTTCAAAAGCAAATACAAAAATCCAAATAGGAGAAAAAATAACAAGAGGATTAGGTGCAGGAGCAAATCCTGATATTGGTGCTCAATCAGCAGAAGAAAGTAAAGCTGAATTAGCAGAAGTATTAAGAGGAGCAGATATGGTATTTGTTACAGCCGGAATGGGTGGAGGAACAGGTACAGGAGCAGCACCAGTTGTTGCACAAGCTGCAAAAGAAATGGGAATATTAACAATAGGAGTTGTTACAAAACCATTTACTTTTGAAGGTAAAAAAAGACTTTCTCAAGCTGAAAGAGGAATAGAAAGTTTAAAAGGAAAAGTAGATACATTAGTAGTAATACCAAATGATAAATTGTTACAAATAATAGATAGAAAAACATCTATAATAGAAGCTTTTAAAATGGCTGATGATATATTAAGACAAGGTGTTCAAGGTATATCAGACTTAATTGCTATACCAGGTCTTGTAAACTTAGACTTTGCCGATGTAAAAACAATAATGTTAAATACAGGAATGGCACATATGGGTGTAGGTAGAGCATCAGGAGAAAATAGAGCAGAAGATGCTGCAAAAGAAGCAATTCAAAGTCCATTATTAGAAACATCAATAGAAGGAGCAAGAGGAGTAATAATCAATATAACAGGTGGAGAAGATTTAGGGTTACATGAAGTAAATACAGCAGCAGAATTAGTACAACGTAGTGTAGACCCAGAAGCTAATATAATCTTCGGTACTGTAACAGATCCATCAATGGAAGATGAAATACAAATAACAGTTATAGCAACAGGATTTGAGAAACCAGAACCAATATCAAGCTTAGGTGTTGATAATATATCAAAAACATGGGAGAAGAAAGTTACTTCAATTCCATCAAGCTCAGAAATTAGTTCATCTCAAAATGATTTAGATATACCATCTTTCTTAAGAAAAAATAGAAATAAAAATATATAAAAATGTGACTGTCCGGCTAGAATATATAAATATATTTTGGAGGGCAGTCTTTTTATTTATGATTTTGGGGTCGGAGACAAAAATCATGGTTATATAATTCAAAATAATTATTTGAAAATTTACCATGATTTTTGTCTCCGACCCCAAAATCACGACTCTGAAATCATTTTTGCATATAATAAAAAAGGTCGTTTCTTTTAGATATTTTTTTAAAATAAATTAATTATAAGAGTTTTTGTCAAATATTTCTTTGATTCTACAATAGAAAAAGACAGTATTTTTATAACATAGGTAGTACAATATTTTTACAGGTGATTATATGACTATTTATGTTGATGTAGTATTAATAGAAAATCTAATTATGAATTACATTATATTATTTGCGACAGATATAATATTGAAAAACAAATCTAAATTCTGGAGATTGTTATTAGCAAGTTTAATAGGAGCAATTTATACTGTAATTTCATATATTTCAAATTTAAAAATTTATTCAAGCATGATTTTAAAAATGATTTTATCAATAATAATAGTATATGTAGCATTTAATCCCCAAAATATGAAAAAAATGTGGAAGTCCTTACTTATATTCTACTTAACTTCATTAGTATTTGGAGGTGCAGCATTTGCACTAATTTATATAGTAAAGCCCCAAGAAACATTTTTGAAAAATGGTTTATTTTTAGGGACATATTCCTTAAAAACAATATTATTATCGGCTATTGTAGCCTTTTTAATAATAATAGGAGCTTTTACAGTGGTAAAAAACAAAATTTCCAAAAGAGATATGTTTTGCAATATAAAAATAAAATTAAATGATAAAGAAATAGAAGCAAAAGCAATGTTAGATACAGGAAATTTGCTAAAAGAACCAATAACAAATATACCCGTAATAGTAGTAGAACATACATTGTTATATGAATGCATACCAAAACAAATATTAAATAATATAGATGATATTTTAGGAGGTGATTTTTCAAAAATACCAGATGAAATAAAACAAAAATATATGACTAAATTAAAGTTTATACCATTTTCGTCTTTAGGAAAACAAAATGGAATGCTTTTAGGAATAAAGGCTGACTATGTAATTATAAAAAATGAAAATGATGAGGAAAAGAAAGTAAATGAAATAATAATAGGAATATACAATAAATCTTTAACTAAGAGAGGAGAATATAGAGCTTTAATGGGATTAGAATTATTTTAAACAAGAAGGAAATAATTCAATTTAATAATTTGAAAATAGGATTATAGTAATAGCTTGAAAGAAGGCAAAATTTTCATTGCTACTAGAGAGCATTTTTAATAAATAAGAAGGGAATGAGAATTAAAATGAAATTTGTAGATTTTGTAAAAAATAGTATTTCTTCAATATGTGCAAAATATTTGAATGATGATGAAGAAATAGAATATTTACCAATATTTTATATAGCTGGAAGTCAAACATTACCACCACCATTACCACCAGAGGAAGAAGAAGAAATGATAAAAAAGCTATCAGAAGAAAACAATTTAGAAGCTAGGCAAATTTTAGTAGAAAGAAATTTAAGATTAGTAGTATATATAGCAAAAAAATTTGAAAACACAGGAATTGGTATAGAAGATTTAATATCAATAGGAACAATAGGACTTATGAAGGGAGTAAATACATTTAATACAGGAAAAAATATAAAACTTGCAACATATGCATCAAGATGTATAGAAAATGAAATACTAATGTTTTTAAGAAAAAGCAATAAGCTAAAAGGTGAAATATCAATAGATGAGCCATTAAATAAAGATGGAGATGGCAATGAATTATTACTTTCAGATATTTTAGGAACTGAACCAGATATTACATCAAGAAATTTAGAAGATGAAGTTGATAAAAAACTTTTAAGAGCAGCTATTTTAAAATTAAATGAAAGAGAAAAAGATATAATGGAAATGAGATTTGGATTTAAAACAGGAAAAGAAAAAACACAAAAAGAGGTAGCTGATGAATTACGGAATATCACAAAGTTACATATCAAGACTAGAAAAAAAGATAATAAATAAAATGAAGAAAGATATTGCAAGTAAAATAGGATAATGTATAAAAAGCCTAATTTTGGAAATACTAAACCTAAGTATTTTTAAAAGGAGGTTTTCTTTTTGCTAAACAAAGTAGAAATATGTGGTGTAAATACATCAAAATTACCTTTATTAAGCAAACAAGAAAAAGAGGAGTTATTTATAAAAATAAAAGAAGGAGATAATGAAGCAAGAAACAAATTTATTAATGGTAATTTAAGATTAGTGCTAAGTGTAATTCAAAGATTTTATGGAAGAGGCGAAAATGCAGATGATTTATTTCAAGTAGGATGTGTAGGTTTAATTAAAGCAATAGATAATTTCGATTTAAGTCAGAATGTCCAATTTAGCACATATGCAGTACCAATGATTATAGGAGAAGTAAAAAGATATTTAAGGGATAACAATAGTATAAGAGTAAGTAGGTCAGTTAGAGATTTAGCATATAAAGTAATACAATTTAAAGAAAGATTTAATAAAGAAAATGGAAGAGATCCCAAAATTGAAGAAATTGCAAAAGAATTGGAAGTAACAAAAGAGGACATCTCATTTAGCTTAGATGCAATACAAGATCCTGTATCTTTACAAGAACCGGTATATAATGATGGTTCAGAGAATATATATATAATGGACCAAGTAAAAGATAGTAAAAATACAGATGAATTATGGGCAGAGAAGATGACAATAAAAGGAGCATTGGAAAAATTAAATGATAAAGAAAAAATGATAGTAACTAAAAGATTTTTTGATGGAAGAACTCAAATGGAAGTTGCTGATGAAATTGGAATATCACAGGCTCAAGTATCAAGGTTAGAAAAAAGTGCAATACAACATATAAAAAAGTGGTATAAATAAAAATGAAAAGATATTTTTTAATTGGTGGTAAGATGAATTAAAAATATCTTTTTTGCATTATAAATATGTGATTTACAAAATATAATAAAAGCTAAAAATGATTTAATTGAAAGTAAAATCATAGTGACTATAAAAAACAAAATATAAGATAATGGTACCATTAAACCAAAATTTTTAGAAATAAAATAATTAATGGAGAAAGGTAAGCATAATATATTAAATTTAAAATTTTTTATGTTATGCAAGGGAATAATTTAGATGGAAGAAAAGGGATTAGATTTCAAACATAAAGAAGTTGTAAATATAAATGATGGAAAAAGATTAGGATTTGTTCAAGATGTATGTGCAGACTTAGAGACAGGAGCAATTACATATATAATAGTTCCAGGGGAGAAAAGTAAGTTTTTAAATGTGTTTAAAACTAACAATGGAATTACTATTCCTTGGAAAAATATAAAATGTATAGGTGAGGATATAATTTTGGTAGATATATAAAAACTCAATATAATTCTTGATTTTTTCACATAATTAAAGTATAATTTAGAAATAGAAAAAGAGATATAGAAGGGAAGAATATAAATGAGAGCAATAGAAATAAGAAATAAATACTTGAATTTTTTCAAAAATAATGGTCATACACAAATACCATCAGCATCATTAATACCAGAAAATGACCCATCAGTATTATTTACAACAGCAGGAATGCAACCTTTAGTGCCATATTTATTAGGAGAAAAACATCCAAATGGAACTAGACTTACAGATTATCAAAAATGTGTAAGAACAAATGATATAGATGAAGTTGGTGACAACAGACATTTAACATATTTTGAAATGCTAGGAAATTGGTCGTTAGGAGATTATTTTAAAGAAGAATCAATTAAAATGAGCTTTGATTTTCTAACAAAAGAGCTACAAATTCCAGTAGAAAAGCTATCAGTAACTTGCTTTGCTGGTGATGAAGATTGTCCTAGAGATGAAATTTCAGCAGAATGTTGGAAAAAAGCAGGAATTCTAGATGGACATATATATTATTATGGAAAAGATGATAACTGGTGGATTGCAGGAGAAGAAGGACCATGTGGACCAGACACAGAAATGTTTTATGACACAGGAAAACCAGCATGTGGACCAGATTGTCAACCAAGTTGTGATTGTGGTAAATATGTTGAAATTTGGAATAATGTATTTATGGAATATTTCAAAGATAAAAATGGCTATTCGAAATTAAAACAAAAAAATGTTGATACAGGTTTAGGATTAGAAAGAATGGCAATGCTATTACAAGGAAAAGAAACACCATTTGATACAGAAATATTTGCACCAATAATGGCTAAATTAGAAGAACTAGAAAAAGAAGATATAATAGAGAGCAGAAGAATAGTAGCAGAACATTTGCGTTCAAGTATGATGATAATTTCAGATGGTGGAAGACCAAGTAATATTGACAGAGGATATGTTCTAAGAAGATTAATTCGTAGAATGATTAGACATATGAACAAATTACAAATAAATTTAGATGAATTATCAAATTTAATAGAAACAAATATACAAAATTTAAAAGAAATGTATCCAGAATTAGAGCAAAACAAAGAAACAATAAAATCAGTAATAATAGAAGAAAAAGATAAATTTGTAAAAACACTTGCACATGGAGAAAGAGAATTCTTAAAAGAAATGAAAAAAGCTAAAGAGCAAGAAAAAACAGAAATAAATGGAGAAGTAGTATTCAAGTTATATGATACATATGGATTTCCACCAGAAGTAACAAAAGATTTAGCTGGAGAAAATGAAATGACAATAGACATGAAAAAGTTTGAAGAATTATTCAAAAAACATCAAGAAAAATCAAGAATGGGAAGTACACAAAAATTTAAAGGTGGTCTAGCTGACCAAAATGAAAAAACTATTAGTTATCATACAGCTACACACTTATTACATCAAGCATTAAGAACAATACTAGGAGAACATGTAAAACAAAGTGGTTCAAATATTACAGAAGAAAGATTAAGATTTGACTTCACACATCCTCAAAAAATGACAAAAGAAGAAATACAAAAAGTAGAAGATTTAGTAAATGAACAAATAAAAAGAGATTTAGAAGTAAAATGTGAGGAAATGACATATGAAGAAGCAAAAAACTCAGGAGCAATAGGACTTTTCACAGATAAATATGGAGAAAAAGTAAAAGTTTATACAATAGGAGATTTCAGTAAAGAAATTTGTGGAGGACCACATGTAACTCATACAGGAGATATGGGAACATTTAAAATAAAAAAAGAAGAATCAAGTTCATCAGGAGTAAGAAGAATAAAAGCTGTATTAATAAAATAATTCATATTTAATAATATTAATTATAATTGTATAATATGAATTAAAGTATTTTAATCTAGAGGCTGTTAAAAATTTTATTATAATATTTTATAATAGTTAATCTTAATATATAGTAAATTAAATATAAAGAAAGAATATGTTTATAACGTTCATAACGAATAAACTTTATAAACATATTATACGAGGAAAATATAATGGAAGATTGTTTATTTTGTAAAATATCAAAAGGTGAAATACCATCAAATAAAGTTTATGAAGATGAAGAAATATTAGCATTTTATGATATAAATCCAGCAGCTCCAATTCATATTCTTGTAATACCTAAAAAACACATTTTGTCACATAATGAAATATCATTAGAAGATGAAAGAATTGTTGGAAAAATGCATACAGTAATTAATAAAATAGCAAAAGAAAAGGGATTTGCTGAAAAAGGATATAGAGTAATTATAAATTGTGGAAAAGATGGAGGACAAGAAGTGATGCATTTACATATGCATATACTTGCAGGGACAAATCTTGGAGAGAAAATAAGATAAATTCAATAAAAAATGCAAAAGTCTTGCGTAGCAAGGCTTTTTGTGATATAATTTTACTGTAAAGTTTATTT
>CATYUF010000043.1 GCA_958413095.1 uncultured Clostridium sp. | reverse complement strand
TGGTCTAAGAAATGTGATATATTAATAAAAAATTAATAAAAAATCTATATTTTATTTATAAATCTATGTTATATTATAATAGAAAAAGGAGAGATGAAAAATGTATAATATTTTAGTAGTAGATGATGATAAAGAAATAGTAAAGGCAATAGAAATCTATTTGACAAAAGAAGGATATAATATATTAAAAGCATATGATGGCAAAGAAGCTTTAAAAGTAATGAAAGAAAATGAAATACATCTAGTAATATTAGACATAATGATGCCAAATAAAGATGGAATAGAAACTTTAGCAGAAATAAGAAAAACAAAAACTATACCAGTAATTATGTTATCAGCAAAATCTGAAGACTATGATAAAATAGAAGGATTAAATACAGGTGCAGATGATTATGTAACAAAACCATTTAATCCATTAGAGTTAATTGCAAGAGTTAATTCATGTATAAGAAGATATGTCAATTTTGGAAATTTAAATTCTCAGGAACAAAATAAAGTATTAAAAACAGGCGGATTAGAATTATATGACGAAACAAAGCAAGTTATAGCAGACGGAAAAGAAATAAAATTGACAGCAACAGAATATAACATTTTGAAATTTTTATTAGAAAACAAAGGAAAAGTATATTCAATATCACAAATATATGAAAATGTATGGAATGAAGAAAGTTATGGTGCTGAAAATATTATAGCAGTGCATATAAGACACATAAGAGAAAAAATAGAAATAAATCCAAAAGAACCTAAATACTTGAAAGTAATATGGGGAATTGGATATAAAGTTGAAAATATATAGTAAAAAGAAGAAGTTGATTTTATTTTTATAAAGAAATATTATGAAGCTTTTGACTTATTAACATAAAGTGAAAATAAATTAAGATATTATAAATATCTAAAAAAGGAGGAAAAAATTATTATGCAAAAATTAAGACAATCAACTCTAATGAAGATTTTATGTTATTTATTAATACCAGTAATTGCAGGAATTCTAATATTAAGTATAGCTAATTTAATAATTGTATCAGAATATGGACAATTAGATGATAAAAATCAATATTTAGAAACAGATAATTTTGGAGAAAATTATCTGTATTCCATAATTTCAAAAGCTAGATATGTGAAAAAAGTAAAACCAGAGGTATATGAGTATGGTGATTATACTAAAATAGAAGACGACAATTACAATGCATCTATTTATTATAATGACTATAATTATGATAATTCTTCAATTAACAGTTATATAAAATATATAATAGTGGACGAAAAAACAGAAAATTTATATACAAATATCAAATCATCAGATTATATAAAAGAAATTCAAGAAATGAAAAATAAAAAGAATTTTTGGAATTATGAAGGAGGAAAAATAACAACAAATATTGATTCTATAAATCAAGACAATGCTAAATATATAATAGCATCATATAGTCAAAATTATTTAGATGGAGTAAAAGTATATTCAAGCTTTGATGAAGAAGCATATGGATATTCAAATTCATATTACATTCAAAATGTAGTATATGAAATGTTTAAAAATGAGCAAAATTCACCAGTATATTTAATACCAATAACATCAGTTTTTTTACTAGCAATGATAGTATATTTAGTATGGGCAATAGGACATGAAAAAGGCAAAGATGAGATACAGTTAAGTGGAGTTGACAAAGTACCATATGAAATATTAATAACAATAGTATTTTTGGCATTAGGTATATTTATAAGTCTTGGTGTAGCAAGTGTAGAAACTATGATTCCACAGAAAATGTTAATACCATTAATAGTTATTAGTTACTTAGGAAGCTATGGAAGTTTAGCAGTTGGAACAGCAACTACAATAAAAAGACTAAAAGCAAAAAGTTTTTGGCGTTCGTTTTTAATATACAAAATTTATTATTGGTTAAAAGAAAAAACAAAAAAATTTTTAAAAGTAGTTTCAGATAAAAATAGTTCAAAGAAAAAAATAACTATATTTTATTGGGGCTTTATAATAATAAGTAGTTTAATATTTTTAGCTACTATTTCAGGCATAGGAATTTTATTATTACCAATATTTTGGATTTGGGTATATGTATTAATTATAAAATATGTAGAAAAAGTAGATAAGATAAATAAAGCATTAAAACAAATATATGAAGGAAACCCAAATGTTCATTTAGAAAAAGAAGAACTAACAGGAGCATTGAAACAAATGGCTGAATATATAAATGATATAGCAGGAGGATTTACAAATGCAATAGAACAAAGTTTAAAATCAGAAAGATTAAAGACAGAGTTAATAACAAATGTATCACATGATATAAAAACACCATTAACTTCAATAATTAATTATGTAGATTTACTAAAACAAGAAAATATTGAAGATGAAAAAATAAAACAATATATTGATATATTAAATCAAAAGTCATTAAGACTAAAAAAACTAATAGAAGATTTAGTAGAAGCATCAAAAGTATCATCAGGAAATGTAAAATTAAATATAGAAGTAATTGACCTAAAAGAACTTTTAGCTCAAACTTTAGGAGAATTTGAAGATAGATTTGAAACAAAAAAACTAAAAATAGATTTAGAAATGCCAAATGAAGAAGTAAAAATAAGAGCAGATAATAGATATATGTATAGAGTAATTGAAAATCTATTTAGTAATATAACTAAATATTCAATAGATAATTCAAGAGTTTATATAAGTTTAACTAAAAAAAATGATAGAATTAAACTAGAAATAAAAAATATTTCTAAAGATAAATTAAATATAACTCCAGATGAATTAATGCAAAGATTTGTAAGAGGAGATAAATCAAGATATACAGAAGGAAGTGGCTTAGGATTGTCTATTGCAAAAAGTTTGACAGAAATGCAAGGTGGAAAATTTGATATAAATATTGATGGGGATTTATTTAAGGTAATAATTGAATATTTTTAGATATAGGTAAATAAAACGAAAATTAAATTGAAAAAAGCCAATATTAGTGATATAATTGGTGCATAATAATATTATTAAAGATTGGAGGATAATATGATAGATTTACATATTCATACAATATATTCAGATGGAGATAAAACAGTAAAAGAAATATTAAAAATGTGTGAAGAAAGAAGATTAGAATATATATCAATAACTGATCATAATAGTTGTGAAGCTTATTGTGAAAAAAATTTAAAATGTAACAAAGTTTTTAGTGGAAAAATAATAATTGGAAGTGAATTAGGAGCAGAATTTCAACGTAAATCTATTGAAATATTAGCATATGGGATTAATCCAAAAGTTATAATTAAATGGAAAGAAAAATATTATTCAATAGAAAATGTAAAAGAAAATACACAAATAATATATAATAGATTTAAGAAAATTTTAGACAAGAAAAATATTATATTTGATGAAGATGCAATGAGACCTCAAAAAGATATATATGAATATATCGAAAGAGTTATGTTTGAAGAAATTATTAAACATCCAGAAAATAAAAGGATTATAGGAGAAGAATATTTTAACTCATGGATTCTTTTTTTAAGAAAAGAACTTACAAATCCTAAGAGTGAATATTTTTTGAATAGAGTAAGTACATATCCAAAAGTAGAAGAGGTTGTAAATATTATTCATATAGCAGGAGGAAAAGCATTTTTAGCACATCCATTTGAGTATAAATTTGAAGATACAATTGGATTCATAAATGATTTAAGAAAAGAAGTGAAATTAGATGGAATAGAGTGTTTTCACCCATCATCAGCTAATGATAATAAAAAAGATATTTTAGTAGAATATGCTAGAAAGAATAATTTATATATAAGTGGTGGAAGTGATTATCATGGAAAACTAAAACCAGACATAGAAATAGGAATTGGAAGAGGAAATTTAAATATATCTAAAGAAATAATAGAAGAGTGGATAAATGAGTGATTTTGGGGTCGGAGAGAAAAATCATCCTGATAGGGAGAAGTCTAACAAGGACAAAATTGTTCTTATTGAATTCTTCCAAAATTTTTTATATTAGATAGTCCAATATAGATATAACTTATTTAATCAAATTTGTAGTGAAAATTAATTTATAGAGGTTTTTAGAAATAAATAATAAAATTCTACTAATCAATTAGAGTGGGTTTGCCGGATGAACTATATAAAAAACAGAGTTGAAGAAATTATTTTTTATGAATTTATTTATGTATAGAAAAAATTAAAAAATGATAAAAAGGTGTGTAGAAACTAGACTGCACACTTTTATTATTCAATATCTTTCATTTTTTATAAGGTTTAAATATATCTTCAGGATTAAACTTTTCTTTTTTTAATTCTTCTTTTTTCATTTCATTAAAATAATGAATATTTCTCATTAACATTCTTTTCTCATTTTCTAAAATAAATTCTGTGTTAATATATGCCAATATAGCAATAGTATCTTTAGAAAGATTTTGGGCTGCTATTTTTTTACTCTTATCATATTTCCAAATATAATTAGAATCTCTATTTTTCCTTATTATGCTAATTAAATTATTTGGGATTTTATCAAAGTCTTCCTTCGGCATATTCTTAATAATCTCGTCTACTTCAACAAATCTTTTTTTATAATTAATCATTTTTATCTCTCCCAATTTCTGTTTCTTTACTTCTTAAACGACTAAATAATTGACCAACTTCTGTTATATCTGTAGTAGTTATTGAATTTTCTTTATCAAGTTTTGCAATCGTAGATGATGAAGCTGTTCTATTTAAACTTTGTAATGCATTTAATTTCTTTTTGCTTTTGATAGGTATTCTGTATTCTTCTCCTAATTCTATATTCTGTTTAACCTTAATATAAAAAGATTTTAAAGATTCTAGCATTTGTTGTTTATTATTTTCTGGTAGTAATAAACTTAAATAGTTTTCTACAAAACTTTGTGATGGATTTGTTTTGTAAGTAGACTTTCGATATGGCTCATCTGTATATATTCTATGAACTTTAGATGTTGGAATTTTTGATATTCCAATAATGCGATGATGAATTTTTCTCATTTTTTCCAACACAATATGATATAAATGGTCAAAATATGGGCTATCTTCATTAAGTAAATTTTCTAATTTTTGTATCTTGTTATCAATAATTGATATTTGTTCTCTAGCCTCATCAATATTTAGTGGTGGCAACTCATCTTGAAATCTATGTAGTACATATTTTTGAAGATTAATTAAAGAGTCATCTCTTGCAAATACAATTTCTCCTTTTCCTAATATTGGTAGTGAAGCATTGTTCTGATTTAAAAATTCATTTTCTGCCATTAAATATTCATCATCAATTGGCTTTTCAAAATACTCTATTTTTTTACCATCAATTAATTTTTCTCCTCTAATCATTCTATTAGGATTACTATTATCAAAAATAACATGTAAATCAATATCTGATATTTCAGTATTAAATCCAGTTAAACTACTTCCAAAAACAATAATTCCTAAAAAATGTTCATCATCAATATAATTCATTTCTTCCATAAATTTTGTTACAGCATTTAATGTTTCTTCTGGAATTTGAATGTGTTCTATTTCAATATCGTCTAAATTTACATCTTTATCTATTACTATATCTAAATCATCATATTTATTTTTTATTGGAATTCTATAATTATGTTCTTCTAAATCTACTGTTCTTTTTGCATACTCGTAAAATTCTTTTAATCTTTCAAACATTTCGTTTTTACTTTTTCCTTGACTTTGAATAAGTTCAAAGTACATCTCTAAAAATCTTTGATTTGGAATATTATGAATTGAAAACATATCTTGATATTGTTTATTTCTATATAATTTAAATCCTTTATATGTTTCTATTCTTGGAATACCATTTAAATTATGATAAAATCTTCTTATTTTTTCAATTGTTAAATGATATAAGTGTTCAAAAAAATAGCTATCTTCTTCTGCATATTTCTTCAATTTTTCCATTCTATTGTTAATTATAGATACTTGTTCTTTAGCCTCATTTTCAGTAAGAGGCGGAAGTCCATTTTTAAATCTATTTAACACATATTCTTGTAAATCTTGCATACTATTATCTTTTTCATATATAATCTCTGATTTTCCTATTATAGACTCTGTTGCATTATCTTGTGTTGTATATCCTTCTTCAACATTATTGTATATCTCACTTATTGTTTTTTCAAAATATTCTATTCGTATACCATTAACAAAAGTGTTTCCTCTTATTAAATGTTCTGGATTTGAATCATCATAAATAATATGTAAATCTATATCAGAATTTTGATTATTAAGACCATGTTTATAACTTCCATAAAATAAAACTCCAAGTATATGTTCATCTTGTAAATAATTGTTTGTTTTTAAAAAATCTTGAATTGTTTCGTATACCGACATTAATACTTCTCCTTACTATTGTCAAACCATGTTCATGGCTGTATTTCTGCCTAATTATACCATATTTATTGCTATTTTTCAACTTTTTATGTAAATATACAGTAATGACGAATGAAAAATTTTTTCTTAGAAATTAAAGTTTTTAAAACTTATTTTTAATATTTTTTCATATTCTAGTATTTTCAAAGCTTTCAAGGTTTATTGTTTTGCTTTAAAAAAACGCAAAGTCTCTATACTACTATATTTTTAAAATTTGATTTTTTCAATGTTCCTATGTATTATTAATATATCATTAATGATTTATTGAAGCGTATTTATATTATTGTATATATTAATTTTATTGCTTTTATGTCTTTTGAATATATATATGCTCTAATTTTATACTACTTGTTATTTTTCGGTTTGTAATCTACATCCATTTACTATATTTTTCTAAAGCTTTGTGATTTTGTGGTCGAGATTTTGGGGTCGGAGGAGATTTTGGGGTCGGAGACAAAAATCATTTTAACAATAAGATGATTTTTGTCTCCGACCCCAAAATCTCGACCACAAAAATCACAAAATTTCTTTTAAAAAAGATTTGACAAATCATATTATTTAATAGATAATATATATGAACAAAAAGAAGAGAAAAGTTTGAAACACTAAGGAGGAAAAAAATTATGTATTTATTTAATAGAATAACAGTAAATCCACAACTACCAAAAAGAATTGAGAAATTAGGAGAAATTTCAAACAATTTATGGTGGTCTTGGAATACTGAATTTTTAAGATTATTTCAAAAAATAGACAGAGATTTATGGGAACAATGTGGAAAAAATCCAGTTAAATTTTTAAGAAGAGTATCACAAGAAAATTTAGAAAGAGTATCAAAAGATATAACTTTTCTGAAAGAATATGATAAAATTGCTGACAATTTTACTAATTATATGAATAGTAAAAATACATGGTTTTCTAGCAAATATTCAAATAATAAAAAAGATTTAATAGCATATTTTTCAGCAGAATATGGATTAGACCAAACTATTCCAATTTATTCTGGAGGACTAGGAATCCTTTCAGGGGATCATTTGAAATCAGCAAGTGATTTAGGGTTGCCACTTGTTGGAGTAGGGCTATTATATAAAAACGGATATTTCAATCAAAAAATAAATGGATATGGACAACAAGAAACTGAATATCATAATATAGATTTATATGATTTACCAATAAATCCTGTTAAAGATGAAAAGGGAGAAGATTTAACAATCTATGTTAAATTCCCAAAAAGAAGATTATATTTAAAAGTATGGCAAATAAATGTAGGAAGAGTTAAATTATATTTATTAGACTCAGATATACCAAAAAATAACGAAGAAGATAGAAATGTTACTTTAAGATTATATGGTGGAGACCAAGAAATGAGAATAAGACAAGAGATTGTTTTAGGAATGGCAGGAGTAAGTTTACTTACAAAATATCTTGGATTAAAACCAACAGTATATCATATGAATGAAGGACATTCAGCATTTTTAAATTTAGAGATTATAAAAAATATTATAAAAGAAAAACAAGTATCATTTGAAGTAGCAAAAGATATAGCAAGTTCAAAAACAGTATTTACAACACATACACCAGTACCGGCAGGAAATGATATATTTCCAATAGCTTTAGTTGAAAAATATTTTAAAGATTTTTGGCCAAGACTAGGAATATCTAGAGAAGAATTTTTAAAACTTGGAATGAAACCAGGACCAGAGTTAGATGAAGGCTTTAATATGGGAATTTTAGCTCTAAAAATTGCAGGAAAGAAAAATGGAGTTAGTAAACTACATGGAGCAGTTTCTAGAGAATTATTTAGTGAAGTATGGCCTAATATTTCACCAAATGAATCACCAATAGGATATGTAACAAATGGAATTCATACTTGTACTTGGCTTGCGCCTAGATTAAAAGAATTATATAATAAATATTTAATTCCATACTGGCAAGATAATATGCATCAAGATTATGTATGGGAAAAAATAAAGAATATACCAGATGATAAATTATGGCTTGCACATATTGAAAGAAAAAGAAAATTAATAAATCTAGTTAAAGAAAATACAACAGAAAGATTAAGAAGATCTGGATATGGTTATGAAGAGATAAATGAAATAGTATCAAAATTAGACCCAGATGCTTTAACAATAGGATTTGCTAGAAGATTTGCAACATATAAAAGAGCAACATTAATATTTAAAGATATTGAAAGAATGACACAAATTATGAATAATACTGGAAAACCAGTACAATTAATATTTGCAGGAAAAGCACATCCAGCAGATAAAGAAGGGCAAGATTTAATTAAGTATATTCATGAAATATCTATGATGCCACAATTTAAAGGAAAGATATTCTTACTTGAAAACTATAATATAGCAATGTCTAGGTATTTAATAAGTGGAGTAGATGTATGGTTAAATAATCCAAGAAGACCTATGGAAGCATCAGGAACAAGCGGGCAAAAAGCATCTGTAAATGGAGTTATAAACTTTAGCGTACTAGACGGATGGTGGGCAGAAGGATATACTCAGAACAATGGATGGACAATAGGAACAAATGCAGAATATGATTCTTATGAAGCTCAAGATATGGCAGATAGTCAAAGTATGTATCATACCTTAGAAGAAAAAATAATTCCAATATATTATGATAGAGATAAAAATGGAATTTCTAAAAAATGGCTAGAATTAATGAAAAACTCAATTATAACAACAGGCGGAAAATACAGTACAGCTAGAATGTTAGTTGATTATACAAATGAATTATATATACCACTATGTAATTTAACTAAAAAATATTATGAAGATATTGACAATGTTGCAGCATATAATTCTTGGAAAAAAGATTTATATGTTAATTGGAAAGATATAAAAATAACACAAGGAAATAACTTAGACAATATAACAATGGATGCAGGGAATAATATTGAAGTAGCTTGTGAAGTACAATTACCTAATATAGATATTGAAAATGTTTCAGTAGAAGTATATTATGGAAAAATTTTAGAAAATGGAATTGTAGAAAATGTAAGTATAATTCCAATGCAATTACAAGAAATTGACGAAGAACATAAAAAATATTATTTTACAGCAAAAATAGAACTAACTTCAGGTGGAAACTATGGCTATACCTTCAGAGTTATGCCAAGACATGAAATGTTATTAGAACCAGCTAATTTGGATTTAGTAAAATGGATAACTAAATAAGAAATTTAATATATAAATTGTAAAAGGGCTTTACTAGAATATAAAAAATATTTCTGGAGTGAAGCCTTTTTATATTCTAGTGAAGCCCTTAAACTTTTAATTCTAAATTATAACCATTTTATGAGTATAATCTAAATTATTCAGTGATTCATACTCATAACCAATAGTGTATACATTTGTTGACCATATATCTTTAGACAACATTAATTGTAAGTTTCGATTATTACAATTGTCTAAATATTTTTTTACTGATGTTATTATTTCAAGTTTTGGATTTTGTCTAGCTACTTCTGATATTATATATCTACCTCGTTCATTGAAACCAAGAACTCTAATATAAGGTACAGTTTTTCTAGAAATTTGCATATCTTTTTTGGTTATATTTAGTAAAGAATATAATAAAATTCTTTGTAAGCGGGTGCTGGTATATCTTTTAGATTTTATGATACTTAAAAATTCTACAATACTATTACAAGAATTTGCTGCATTTTTTATTGCATATTCTAAACCTTCTGAAACATCTGGTAAATTTGCAATTTCTTCTATTGACATACTTCTTAAGTTATATATAATTTGTTTTTCAAAAGTAGAAAGGTCTGGTAAAACATGACCTATTTTTATATTTTCTAAAATAGTAGAAAAGCTATTCTCAGGTACTACTTTTTTTAGAATATCTAAACTATTATTTTTAACAATATTTCGTATGGCGGTTGCACTAGCAATATTTTCTGTATATGTAGTATCATTGTAACCCACATCAAATCTTTTAATAGCAACTGGCATTATTGGACTCTTAAATTTTTTTAAAGCTTTTAAATATTCAATCCCTAAAATATTATTAGGGTTTGATAATACATTAGTAAATCTTCTTATATCTTGTAAATACATAAGTAAGGCATTTTCACGAGCTTTTGGATATGATAAACCTTTACTTAATTCATGTGACAATATATTTTTATATTCTTTAGGTTCTCTATATAAAGTGTCAGCAATAATATTTAAAGTTGAAATATCATCTGTTTCTGCACCGAAAGATAAATAATCAACAACATTCAATGAGTTTAATATTTTAATAGCTCCTTCGGCAAAGTTTTCTGCACTAGAAATTGAGTATAATAAAGGAAGTTCTATTACCAAGTCAATACCATTTTTTATAGCAATTTCAGCTTTTGACCATTTATCAATTAAAGAAGTAGAACCTCTTTGTGTAAAATTTCCAGTTATAATAGCTATTGTGTAATCAGCATTAGTAAGTTTTATAGAATTTTGTAAGTGATATAAATGACCATTATGAAATGGATTGTATTCAGCAATTATTCCAAGAACTTTTCCCATATTATTAAATCCTTTCTATTAATATAATATGAATTTTAAGTTTCTATTTAAGAAAATTTATAATATTTATTATTACTAAAAAAATTAATTTATCTTATAAATGTATTTAAAAGTCACTAATACCAATGCTTTTTTAAAAATATTGAAACTTAAAATATAAATATATTGTATAATTTGTAATTTATTGATATAATATTATCATAAAAAAATTGAAAAAACAAGAAAAAGAGGTATATATGGAAAAGGTAATAATATATACAGATGGAGCTTGTTCAGGAAATCCGGGACCAGGAGGCTGGGGCTCTATTTTAATGTATAAAGGAAATAGAAAAGAAATATCAGGAGGAAAAAAAGATACAACTAATAACATAATGGAATTAACAGCAGTAATAGAAGGATTAAAAATGCTAAAATATCCTTGTGAAGTAGAGATATATAGTGATAGTGCTTATGTAGTAAATGGATTTAATCAAGGCTGGATTTATAATTGGGTAAAAAATAACTGGAAAACTTCAGGAAAAGAGCCAGTAAAAAATAAAGAAATATGGCAAGAACTTTATGAATTAACTAAGCTCCACAAAGTAAAGTTTATAAAAGTAAAAGGTCATAGTGATAACGAGTTTAATAATAGATGTGATGAATTAGCAAGAAATGCAATAAAAAAAATAAATTAAATCTTAAATATAAATATATAATTTATTATGAAGGGTTTATAGGTAACCTTTTAAAAACCTAAATATATATTATACAAGGAAGAAAGAATGTTAGCCGAACAATTAATTTTTACAGTTATATCACTTGCGATTTTTGTATATACATTTTTAAAAATGATAAGAAAAAATGATACAAGCTATGTGATAATTTTAATATTAGAAGCAATAGGGATTGCTTTAAACTTTATAGAATTTGCTTTTACAATTAAATTAAATATTGTGTTAGATATAGCAAAATATGTATTATCAATATTACTTCCGATAATTGCTATTATATTAGAAACAAGAGGAGTTACTTTGTTTGAACTTATAAATATAACAAAGGCAAAATTTTATTTAGCAATAGGAAATGACAAAAGAGCAAAAGAAGCTTTAATTAAATTAATAACTAAAATGCCAAATAGCTATAAGGGACATAAATTATTAGCAGAATTATATGAAAAAGAAGGCGGAATGAGAAAAGCAATAGACGAATATGTTCAAGCTATTGATATAAACAAAAAAGATTATAATTCTTATTATAAAGTTGCAGAGTTATTAGATAATTTAGACAAAAAAGATGAAGCAGCAGAAATGTTATTTAACTTGTTAAATATAAAACCAGATATGTATAAGGCAACAGTGCTTTTAGGAGATATATTAATTGAAAAGGAAAGATATAAAGATGCAGTAAATGTTTATCAAGAAGCCTTAAGATTTAATTCAATGAGTTATGACTTAAACTATAATTTAGGTATTGTTTACACAATGTTAAATGATTTTCAAAATGCAAAGATATGTTATGAAAAAGCAGCTGAAATAAATTCATTAGCATATAATTGTAAATATGCCTTAGCAGAAATTTCATTGATATATAAAGATTTAGAAGAAGCAGAAAGAAGATTTTTAGAAGCAATAGAAGAGGAAGAGCTATCAGCAGATGGATATTTTGAATTAGCAAAGATTTATTTAATAAAGGGAGATAAAGATACTGCTATAAAATATACTAATACAGCAATAGATATAAATTCAAAAAGAATAGTGGAAAAAGTAAAAAAAGATACAATTTTTATTCCAATAATGGCTAGAATTTCAATACCATTTAACTTAGAAAATAATTCAAATGAAGATGAAAAAGTTGCTAAATTACAAGAAAAAGATATAAAGGCAAAAGAACATTTAGAAGAAATGGTAGACATTACTAGACATTTGAGTTATAACGATATAAAATTATTGAAAAAGAATGCAGCTGAAGGAAAGATGAAAAAGGAAGAGCAAATTGAGAAAGAAGAAAAAGAAAGATAAGTTAAAGAAAAGGCAATCCTAGAATATAAAAAATATTTCTAGGGTAAGCCTTTTTATTTATATTCAAGAATTGCTTATTAATATTGGATAGGAAAAATCGACTTGTATTTTAAACAAATATAAGATTTTTCCGTATATAAATTTTCTTATTTTTCTAATTTATAAAATATCTTTTTACCTTTTTTCAATATAGCATAACCTTGAGAAAAATCTTTTTCTGATAAATTGTATGAAATATCTGTTATTTTTTCATCATTTAATGAAATTCCACCTTGTGTAATTAAAGTTCTTGCTTGACCTTTTGAAGGTGCAATTCCAGTTGCTATTATACTATCTACTAATGAAATGTTTATATCATCTAATTTTACAGATGGCATATTTTCTAAACTTCCGTTCCCTGAGAATAAAGCATTTGAAGCTTCTTCAGCTTTTTTAGCTTCTTCTTCTCCGTGTATAAGTTTTGTTATTTCAAAGGCTACTACTTTTTTAGCTTCATTTATTTTTTCATCTTTAAGAGAAGATAACCTATTAATTTCATCCATTGGAAGGTATGTTAACATTTTTAAAACTGTTTCAACACTAGAATCTTCTATATTTCTCCAATATTGATAGAATTCATAAGGAGATGTTTTGCTAGAGTCTAACCATAAAGCACCTTTTTCTGTTTTACCCATTTTTTTACCTTCTTTTGTTGTAAGAAGTTTAAAAGTTAGACCAAAAGAATCATCTTTTCCAATTTTTCTAATTAAGTCAACTCCTCCTATTATATTAGACCATTGGTCATTTCCGCCCATTTGTAACTTACATCCATATTTATTATATAAATATAAAAAGTCATATGATTGCATAAGCATATAGCTCATTTCAAAGAATGTTAATCCTGTTTCTAATCTTTGTTTATAGCACTCAGCAGCAAGCATTTTATTTACTGAAAATAAGCTTCCTATTTCACGAACGAAATCAACAAATTTTAAATCTAAAAGCCAATCAGCATTATTAACAATAATTGCTTTATTTTCACCTTCAAAACTAATAAATTTTTCTACTTGTTTTTTTATACAATCAACATTGTGATTAATTTGTTCTCTAGTCATCATTTTTCTCATATCTGTTTTTCCAGAAGGGTCACCAATAGTAGCAGTACCACCACCAACTAGAATAATTGGTTTATGCCCACATTTTTGCATATGACTTGCAACCATTAAAGAAACAAAATGTCCGACATGTAAACTATCAGCAGTAGGGTCAATACCAATATAAAATGGAACACTTTCTTTACTAAATAAATCTTTTATTTCTTGAGGATGAGTCATTTGCTCAATGTAACCTCTTTCTTCTAAAATATTAAAAACATTTTTCATTTACTTCAATCCTTTCATTTATAGTTATACAAGAGTAAAAGTTGTTTTTACCACTTTTACATATTTTAAAAATATGTATGATTAAGCAATTTAAGCTTTGCATATAGTAACTATTTCTTGAGTTATAGAAAATTGTAAAACCTTTAACTTAAAAAACGGAAAATAAGAGTTTTCCGTTTTAATAGTTATTTAAACTTAATTTAAAGTAATACCAGTATTTCCTAGATTTTTGTTTTTACCAATATTATTAATTTCTGATTTATATGGTTTAAAATCTTCGTATTCTAAAAATCTGTTTAAATTTTTTACAGAAACTCCAATTTGACCAGAAATAGTATCTAAAGAATTATCAAAGCCATTTTCTTTTATATAATTTTTAAATGTTGAAAATTCAACTCCATCTTTAGGACTACATTTAGGACAAACATTTCCTTGTGATACATAAAAATTGCCACATCTACTACATCTATTAAAATCCATTCCAAATCCTCCTATAATCTTTTGTTATGTATTTCTAAATTTTGTTACATTGTATCATAGATTTATTAAAAATTAAAGTGATTTTTGGGTTTTTTGATAGATTTTTGTTAAAAACTTAATCATGTCTCTTTTGTTCTTGAATTATTTATGTTAAAATATTAAAA
>CATYUF010000042.1 GCA_958413095.1 uncultured Clostridium sp. | reverse complement strand
CTCAAATTATTTGAATTGTGATGAAGAAAATCCAGAAGAGGGATTTCCAGAAGAAGGGTTTGATAAATCAAAAATATCTTCAATATTTTCATCTTTGTAAATTGCTTTATATAAATCAGAGATATTATAAATTTTTCCCATATTTCTCATAAATGAAATATTAGCACTTATTTTTTTATTAGTTACAGTACCTGTTTTAGTATTTTTAAAATAAACCATATTTTGATTTTTATTAAATAATACATGGTCATTTGGAGATTCTATTTCATTTGAACTAGAAATATATATGTAATCAGTATTTTCATTTTTTTCTAATTTAGTAATAGGGCGTCTTCCTAATTCGATTCTATAATCACATTTCGAATCATTTATATGTAAATACCAACTATTTGCAAAGTCATTTATATCAACTTCAAAACTGTAATTAAGAGTATCATTGTGAACAATTAATACAGGTTTAGTGTTTTCAAAAAAGTTTTCTCCATATTGCTTTTTATAATTATTTCTATCTTTATCAGAAATATCCCAATAAATAAATAGATTATTAGGAGTTTGTGCCAGTACTTTTACAACGGTTTGATTATATCTGTAAGGTAAATCGTAATATTCTATAATATTTGTTTTTTTACCTTTGGGAGTCTTAGAAATAGAAGTTTTTGAATCTACTTTCTTTACATTTTTTATTTTATTTGAAGAAGAGTTTTTTTGTATTGAAGTCGTTTTCTTACTTTTAACAGTATTAGAAGTAGTACTTTTTATTTTAGAAGTATTAGAAGTATTTTTTTTGGTTTTAGTTTCTTCTTTATTTGCAGAAGTAGAAATTTTAGATGTTTTTTGTGTTACAGCATTTTTAGATGAGCTTTTAATGTTTTTTGGTATACTTTTTGTTGTAGTATTATTTTTTATTTCATCTGTTTCTTTAGTTTTTCTTGGCATTATTAATCCTCCTATGTATATCTCATTATTATAAATAATATCTTATACTAAAAATAAAATAAATTCAAGTATAATATTAAGTTTTTGTAGATTTTTTGGAATATTGTGTCAAATTATAATTTTAACAGCAATAGAAATATCTTATAAAAGCTCGACAAAAAATAATAAATATGCTAATATAATTATAATGCCAAAGAATATTGGGGTATAGCCAAGCGGTAAGGCAGATGGCTCTGACCCATCGATTTCGTAGGTTCGAATCCTACTACCCCAACCATTATTCCCTTATATGAACATTATTTACTTTGTAGGAGGGTTTGCAGTTAATTTCAAGATATAGAATAGAAAAGAATACATAGTTTTAATAACGTGATTACAGTTTCAAGTCAAATTGTAATCACGTTTTATTCTGGTAAACTTTTGTAACTAAAATATATAATTATATTAAATGAATACAAAGTTTATCTGTGTTAATTCTGGTTATTCTGGATTAAAATGATACAAAAAAGAGAAGATTTTGCTTACAACTTTATCTTCTCTATATTTTTTGTTTTTCCCTATCAATTTTTAGTCGCCGACAACTTATTACTGAAAATTTAGACAACGTTTTTTATTTTTCTTTTGCTATTATTATTAGTGCTATAAAAAAGTATATAATCAAAAGAGGAAAAACAATAATTCCAACATAAGCAGAGATAATTATTTTAAGAATATTGCAAATTAATGCAAAAATGCCAATAGTTACTAGAGAAAGTAACTCATATAAATCTTGAAAATATTTATACAAAAATTCAGTAACTTTATTTACTACAACATATCCCGAAGGACAGCAAATACCTAATATTATATATTTTTTTATATCAGCAGAAGTGTACTTAGCTAGTAGATATCCAATAATACCACATATAGCACTTATTATAAAAAACGAAACTACTTGTGCTAATAAATTATTTAGTTCTTCATCTTTTAAAGATATAGATTTATTCGATTTTCGGTCATCTAAGTATGGTTTGATTTTATATTTAATATCTTCTATTAGAGAACTTAAACCACTTATTAAACCCAATATTATAATTATTACTATTCCAAGAAGAAATGGCATAAAAGTATGCTCCTTAAATTATATTGTTTTTTAACATCTGTCTGTTAATAACCTTTTTCTAATTGTTCTAACCTTGTTTGAGTTTCTATCGATTTATTTAATGCTTCTTGGTATTTCTTATCTGCATTTTCTTTTTCTTGCAATGTTTTGTTGTATTTTTCTTGTTCTTCTTCCACAGTTCCG
The DNA here is from genome assembly GCA_958413095.1 of uncultured Clostridium sp. GTDB lineage: Bacteria > Bacillota > Clostridia > TANB77 > CAG-508 > CAG-269. The sequence continues at coordinate 12,788 of CATYUF010000042.1, read as the reverse complement.
ATTCCATCTTGTGTTTCTGACATTTTTACTATAAAAATTATTCCTACAATAATTACTGCTATAATAATTAGCAACTTAATTAAGCTAATTCCTTTTTGATTTTTTAAATTCTTCATAAAAATTCCCCTTTCTTTATTACAAAACAGCACTAATTGCTAAAAAGATACCACCACCAAGTAAGATAATGCCTACAATGAACTTCCAAACACTTACCTTTTTTCCGTTCATACCAGTATATAAGGTTTTGTTCAAACCAGTACCATTATTATATTGTTGTTTGTTGTTCTCGTTTTCTTGATTTTCCATTAAATCACCCCTTTCGTCTTTAGTAAATTATTGAATATATACAAAATCTTATTCTCTGTTGTACTTTTTAATAAGAAAGTTTACTTGCTCTTGTGTTAGTCTATTATTGATTTTTGCTAATCCTAAAAGTGATTTGATATTTTCCCACTTCATAGTTTTGCAATAGCCTTGTGCGGTAAGTTCGATATATTCCACAATTTCTTCTACTATGTAATATGGAACATTAAAGTCTTTATTTATTCTTTCCATTTGTTACCCCTTAAATATTCCTTTTTTATCTTATCAAAAACTTTTAAAATATGCAATACGTTTTGCAATGCTTTATTATTTTTCTTTTTGCAATACAATTTATATGATAGGAGGTATTGCAAAATGGCATTTCAAATAAAACCTAATAGGAAAGAAACCGAAAATAAAACAATACGATTTCCAATTCCTTTAATAGATAATATTGAGAAAGCAATACAAGGTCAAGACGTTACATTTTCACGTTTTGTTATACAAGCTTGTGAATATGCTTTGAATAATTTAGAAGATAGCAAGTCAAAAGGCAGTAAGTAATTGCTATCTTTTTTATACTATATTGCAGTTTTCGATAATTAAATAATACTACAAAAGTTGGCAACTGTCAACAACACAAAATTACTTTTTTGTTAAGATTTCTAATATAGGGAATACTACAAAAAAGGAGATTTTAGTATGGACTTATCACAAGCAGTTAGAATACGAATAACAAACTTAATTGAAGAAAGAAATATAAATGTTTCAAAACTTAGTACACTTGCAGGAATATCACGTTCAACATTATCTAAATTTTTAGCAGGGAAAAGAAAGATAATAAGACTAGATATGATAGAATATATATGTGAAGGTTTAAATATGAAACTAAAAGATTTTTTTAATGACGAAATATTTGACAATATAGAAATGGAAGATTAGAAGATAATAAGTGTGTTATCTTCTAATTTTTATATAAAAATTGTTAATTGTATTATTCTAGTTGTAACGACGTTTACTTCTGTTTAATTTTTAGGAATAAATAATATAATTTTATATATAAGCTGATTTTGTTTATTCTTGTTAATTTCTGATATTGTATAAAATTGTTACCAAAGGTTATATTTTCAAGTTCTTTTACTTTTTCTTTTACCTTTTCTTTTACTATTTCAAAAGTAAACGGCATTTTACTTTCATAACTTTATTTTTCAAAAGTAAACAAGTAAAAGAATATTTTAAAACTTTTGTTTTTATTATTACATTTAATTACACCACTATTACACTTACAAAGTTATCTAAATATTACCGTTGTACCTAATTACACCAATTACACTATTACACTTACTTTTTAATATATTTATAAAAATTAAAAATATATTTTTTAGTGTAATAATGTAATAGTGTAATAGTATAACAACTGTAATACTTGCGTTATAAAGTAGGTGTAATAGTAGTGTAATAATGGTGTAATTGGATTTTTATTGTTCTTTTCTCTTGTAAACTCTTATTGTTTTTGTTTTGCTATTCTTATCGGGATTTGCTATTGGTGTTGAATAATAGCCAAACTCTTTTAATCTACTAGAAAAGTTACTTAAACCAAGCGACATTTTGCCAATATCACAACAATACAAGCAATATTCTTTGTGAACTTCTTTTGTTTGTCTATTTTCTATTTGTGGTTCTTCTTCTAAAAAACTTCTTACTGTGTCAGTGTCTAGTTTATATTCTTCTATTTTTTCGTCTAAATATTGATTCTTGCTCATTTTATAGCCATTTGATTTTATGCTTTGCACTCCTTTTAATGCTAGATTCAAGATATAACTTTTGGCATTGTCTGTACTTAGTAAATAGTCCATATTTTCTTTCTTGTCTTTTACAACAAAATCAAAAGGAACTATCATAAGTCGTCTAAAAAAACCTTGTGATTTGTCTTTGAACTCTGGCATTTTATTTGCTGACAGTATAAGCGTAGCAGTATTTTGTACTTTTACTGGTTGCGAATATATTGGTCTTACTGTTATTGTATTACCACTTGCTAAACTTTTGTAGCCTTTACATTTATCAATAAAAATGTCGTCTGTTTCGTCTGAGCAATTTACAAGTTTTCCATTTAATGTAGAAACACTCGTACCATCATTAAATGCGTCAAGACTTAAATTCTGTCCTAAATCCCCTACAAAGTTGTTAATCATTTCTAAAAATGTACTTTTACCATTGTTACCACCACCAGCTAAGAAAAAGACGTGTGCTGGAAATTTATTGGTAAGTAGGATGTGGCCTAGTATTTCTTCTAGTGTTTTTCTTAATTCTTTATGATTACAAGTAATATCATTTAAGAATTTATCTACATTTTCGTCATAAACATTTGGGTTGTATTCTATATCTAAGTAAAATGGTGTAAATGGTATTTCATTTATTTTTGAAAATTCGCCATCTATAATTAAACCATTTTTTAGTAGTACAGGCAATTCTTTTAGACTTGCTTTTATATCTTCTGCAAATTTATTGATTTGATATATGAGTTCATTGTCTTGTGCTTTTCTTAGTTTAGAAAACTCTGTTATTTTCTTCATTAACAATTTATCATCATTTATATATCTATTGCTATCAAGAAAAAACAAGTCTGAATTGTAAACTTTAATGTCTAGTGTTGGTATAAGCCATTGTGCAAAAGCGATTATATCTTTTGTATTTTCATATTCTTCGAAGTTGTTATAAGATTTTGCACTTTCGACAGTTCTTTCTAGTTCTTTGTTATCTAAACTTTCCGTAAATACAATAGTATTGATAAATTCTGCAATACTATTTAAGTCAATGCTTGAATAGCTTGTTTGGACAGAACATAAATGTCTAAAAAGTGTGTCATTTCTTCCGTTCATGTTCTACCATACCACTTAAATTATCTTTTCTTTTTGTCAAAGGGTATAGCAAAGGTGGCAATTCTGCAAGACCATCAAATGAAAAGGGTCTATTTGTTTCTCTTGTTTTTCCATTTAGTTTGATGACTGCATATTGTTTGCTACTTGTTTTATAATCTACTTGAAAGCCACCGACTGCTATTGTATCTATCATACTTTTCTTTTTTAAAGTTAGATTTTTAGGTAGGGAGTAATAAAAATGTACTCCCTTTGTTGTAATGACTTTTAGTGTTGGATAAGTTGTATCAATGTAGTCTATGATTTTATCTTCATTGATATTGTCATTGTCAAAATCAATAAGTACTACATTATCGTTAAGTATTACACCGGCATTTTCTAAATCTTCAAAGGAATTGCACAGATTTTTGTCTATTCTTCCTTTATTTTTTGGACTTTTATCATTGTTTAATTCAATGAAGTTTAGCATTGTTATTCCTCCTTATTTTCAGTTATTGTTTCTTGTTCTTTTTTCTCCATTTCTTTTATTATTTCTTCTAACTCGCACACTGTTTTTTCTAATTCTTCAATGTGTGCTAATGCAAAAAGCATTAAATCTACTGTGTGCCTATGTTCGTCTTTAACTACTAAATGATTTGCTTCTAATATGCCTTGCTTAAAATCAAACATAGTATAAGCATTTTTGCATTTATTTTTTAGTAGTCTATTGTAGCCACTAGATAATACCTCGTTTAATCTTTCTTTAGTAATATTAGAGTACATTGCACCTCTAAAATGTTCAGTAATTTTTAAATTTTTCATATCAATTTTACCTCTTCTCTATCAATTATAACGTTATTATCTTTGTCATTAGTTTTTCCAGCTATTTCAGTATCTATTTTTACTCTGCAAATAGTATCGTCTGGATATTGTATCCATTCAGCATTGTCAGAGTTTTCTTCTTCGTTAGTTCTTTTATTATTTTTTCCGTTCTTGTTCTTCTTTTAAAAATTGCTCATATTCTTCTTTGTGATTTTCAATGTATTCTTTAACATCTTTTAAATCAATGCAACTTGCAATTTGTTTTATCTGTAATGGTGAAAGTTCAAAGTGTAACAATGTATTTTTCCTCCTTTCAAGAAAATTTTTCCAAAAGTATTTACTTTAAGAAAAAATGATGTTATAATGAATTCACAAAAATGAAATGTGCTTCATTTTTGTGTTTGATACAATATTATTATCACACTTAAAATATACTGTCAATAAACCTCATAAAACAAAATTTTAATTTTATTTGCGATAAAAAATTAAAAAAAGTGAAAGGAAGTGTAACTATGAACAAAAAGGACAATTTTGATAAAGAAACGGAAGAAAAAAAACTAAAAAATATATTTGGTGATAGATTTAATACTTTACTAAAAGAAAAAGGATTTACACAAGAAAAATATTCAAAATACTCTGGAATTTCAACAGGTGCTATATCTCAATTTGCAAGGGGAAATAGTTTACCTAAAAAAAGTACATTAGAAGTAATCGCAAAAAGTTTTGGAGTAAGTAGTGATTATCTTATAGGAAAAAGTGATGTACCAACTTATAGTATTGACGATATAAATAAAAAAATAGGATTATCAGAAAATGCTATAAAAGAACTATACAAACTTCAACATAACATAGATTTAATTGACAATAACGATAATATAGTTGATGTTGATATAACGAAAGAAATAGAAATTAGTAAAGTGCATAGTAAAAAACTTGAATTGCTAAGTTTAATAATAGAAAATAGCGGTTACTTGTTTTTTGTTTTAGATATTATTGAAAAATACAAGGAAAAAATGGAAGAATTAGAAAATACTAAAGAAAAAATAAAAATAATGGATTTAAATGAAGAAATTGAAGAAATAGAAAATAAAATACAAAAGAGATTTTTAAAGTTAATAAAAGAAATTATATAAAAAAAGGAGCAAACCAAAATGAATGTAGTTATCTATGCGAGATACAGTTCGCATAATCAAACAGAATGTTCTATTGAAGGACAATTAAAAGTGTGTTATGAATATGCAAAACAAAATGACTTAACTGTAATACACGAATACATTGATAGAGCAATAACAGGTACAACAGATAATAGAGAACAATTTCAAAAAATGTTAAAAGATAGTTCAAAAGGACAATTTAAGGGGGTTCTACTATATCAGTTAGATAGATTTGGAAGAAATAACCTAGAATGTTCAATCAATGAAAATAAACTAAACAAAAATGGTGTAGAAGTATTTTCAGCAAAAGAAAATTTTTCAAAGGACCCAAGTGGACAACTTTTAAAAGGTGTAATTAGAAGCGTAAATCAATATTATTCAGACGAACTTTCTGTGAAAGTAAAAAGAGGTATGGACCTTAATGCAGACAAATGTTATTACAATGGTGGTAGTGTTCCTTTAGGTTTGAAACTCAAAGTTGTAGAAGAACTAAATGGACCTTTTGGAAAAAAGATTAAGAAAAAGAAATATATTATTGACAAAGAAAAAGCACCAATAATAAAAAAGATATTTGAAATGTATATAAACGACCATACAATGTTTGATATTATACGATACTTAAATGCACAACACTTAAAAACTTCACAAAACAAAGAGTTTAACAAAAACAGTATTAGAACAATATTAACAAACAAAAAGTATATTGGTATATATTCATACAATGGGAAAGAAACCAAAGGAGGTATTCCTAGAATAATTGATGATGAAACTTTTTACAAAGCACAAGAAAAATTATCAAGTAACAGATTAGCACCAGCAAGAAAAAGAGCAAAGAAGCAGTATTTGTTAACAACAAAATTATTTTGTGGCAACTGTAAATCAATGATGGTCGGTGTTAGTGGTACATCACAAAATGAAAATTTATACACGTATTATAGGTGCAAAGGCGTCGAACAAAAAATATGTCGCCGAAAGAATATCCCGCAGTTATACATTGAGGATATAGTCGTAAGGCAAGCCCGTAGGATACTTACAAAGAAAAACATTGACATTATTGCAAATGCAGTAGTTGAATACACAGAACAACAAAATGACGAGCTAAACATTGAAAGACTAAAAAAGTTACTAGCAAAAAACAAGAAAGAAAAGGACAAATTACTTGATAGTTTAAAAGAGTGTGATATTGATATTGTAAAAACAGCAATATTTGAAGAAATCAAAAAGTTAGAAGAAGAAAGACTAGAAATAGAAAGTCAATTAAGAATAGAAGAAAGTAACCAAATTAATATAACGGTTCCACAATTAAAAGCATTTTTGGAACATATGCGAAATGGAAAGATAAACGATTTTAAGTATAGACAAATGCTAATCAATATGTTAATATATAAAGTGTATGTATATGACGATAATATCACGATTATATTTACGTTGGAAAATAAGCAAGTATCGGTTAGGGTTCCAGATATTACTCAAATAGAAAGTTCATATTTGAGTAAATCACCCCAGCCAATTTAAAAGAGTGCGAACAATACAAATTCACACTTGAGCAATAATGCTCAACAAATAAACATTACAGAAACTAAACTAACTTAGACAAAATTAATAAACAAAATGAATATTAATGGAGGAATACATATGAAAAAAAATGAAAAAGGGATAACATTAATTGCGTTAACTGTTACAATAATCGTACTAATAATACTAGCATCTGTAGGAGTAACAAGCGGAATATCTACAATTAATTCATCAAAATTAACAAAGTTTACATCAGAAATGAAAACAATGCAAGTTAATGTTAATGAACTATATAATAATTGGAAAGCAGAAGAAAAGATAACATTAGGAAATACAGAATATATAGGTAATGAAATTTTAAATATAGGTAAAGATTTGTTAGCGGTACAAGATAGAGTAAATATTGTATTTAAACCACAATCAGAAAGTGGGTCAGGAATAACTGAAACGGAAGGGTATCGATATTTTGACTTTGAAACATTAGAGCTTTTAGGAATAAAAAGTATGCAACAGGAATTTTTTGTAAATATAAAGAAGAGGAGTGTTATAAGCACAGAAGGAATAAAAAATAAAGGGGAAATTTGTTATACCTTAGAACAATTACCTGATGGACTCTATAATGTGGAATATACACCTTTAGAAGAAATGGTAGATTTTGATATTAGTGGAAAATATTTATCAGGTGGAAAAGGAAGAATTGATATTTTTAATATTACATATAGTGGTCCAATAAATAAATGGCAGATTAGGTATAAAATAAAGGGGGAAGAAAAATGGAAAAACGTAGAAGAATTTACAGGCAATGAAACTGAAATAGAAGTTGATAAAGTAGGACTTTATGAAGTACAAGTATATCATGGAGAAGATGCTGTTTCAGATATAAAAGAAGTTGAAATAAGACAAAGTTATATGTAATAAATTTCTTTACTTTTATAGAGTTTTGCTATATAATATACAAGAACAAAAGATGGAGATTTTATAACTATAGATAGATTTTGAACTAAGTAAGAAAGGAATGAATTGTATAATGCAAGAAAATAATCAAGAACAAGAATTAGATTTTAACCATTTAATGCAAATAAGAAGGGAAAAATTATCAGAATTACAAGAGCAAGGTAAAGACCCATATGAAATAACAAAATTTGTTAGAACAAATACGGCAGGAGAAGTAAAAGCAAATTATGAAAAATTTGAACAAAAAGATGTAACAGTAGCAGGAAGAATAATAGCAAAAAGAATAATGGGAAAAGCATCATTTTGCACAATACAAGATTGTGATGAAAAAATACAAAGTTATGTAAGTATAAATGATTTAGGAGAAGAAAGTTATAAAGCATTTAAAACATGGGATATAGGAGATATTATAGGAATAACAGGTTTTGTATTTAAAACAAGAACAGAAGAAATATCAGTACATGCAAAAGAAGTAACATTACTTTCAAAATCTTTAAGACCATTACCAGAAAAATTCCATGGTTTAAAAGACCCAGATTTAAGATATAGACAAAGATATACTGACTTAATAGTAAATCCTGAAGTAAAGCAAACTTTCTTAATTAGAAGTAAAATAATCAGTAACATAAGAAATATTTTAAATGAAAAAGGGTTCTTAGAAGTTGAAACACCAATATTAAATACTATTTCAGGAGGAGCTACTGCAAGACCATTTATAACACACCATAATTCATTAGATATAAATATGTATCTAAGAATAGCACTAGAGTTAAATTTAAAAAGATTAATAGTAGGTGGATTTGATAAAGTATATGAATTAGGTAGAGTTTTTAGAAATGAAGGAATGGATATTAGACATAATCCAGAATTTACAATGCTTGAATTATATGCAGCATACCAAGACTACAATGACATGATGGATATAACAGAAGAGTTATTCTCAAGAACAGCAAAAGATGTTTTAGGAACAACAAAAATAACATATCAAGGACAAGAAATAGACTTAACACCAGGTTGGAAAAGAATAACAATGATAGACTCTATAAAAGAAGTAACAGGAATAGACTTTAATGAAATAAATACAGATGAAGAGGCAGTTAACCTAGCAAAGGAAAAAGGAATAGAAATACCAGATAAAACAAAAGAAACAAGAGGAGATGTTATAAGCCTATTCTTTGATGAATATGTAGAAAAAACATTAGTGCAACCAACATTCATATATGATTATCCAGTTGAAATATCACCATTAGCAAAAAAATCTGTAAAAGATAAAAGATTAACAGAAAGATTTGAAGTATTCATAGGAGGAAGAGAATATGGAAATGCATTCTCAGAATTAAATGATCCAATAGATCAATATGAAAGATTCAAAAAACAAGTAGAAGCAAGAGATGCAGGAGATGAGGAAGCTGGAATGATGGATGAAGACTATATTCAAGCATTAGAAATAGGATTACCACCAACAGGAGGATTAGGAATAGGAATAGACAGATTTGTAATGCTATTAACAGATGCAGCTTCAATAAGAGATGTACTATTATTTCCAACAATGAAACCACTTAACTAGGAATAAAAAATGCAACATTACAAAAATATGAAAATGTTGCATTTTAAATTATAAAAAAGAAAAGGGATGTATAATAATTTTAATTTTGTGAGAAACGAAAAACTAGTAAAATATCAATATTTCATGTTTAGAAAATGTTGTAGAAGGAGAGAAATAAAAAATGTTCAACTTTTCATTTGATAAAAGAATTATATATATCATATTAGGAATAATGGTGCTATCTATGGTAGTCCAATATGTTTCAAATCCAGGAATGCTAATATCATTATTAGTTAGTGTACCAGGAGTTTTAATAGCAATAACTTTCCATGAATTTGCACATGCATTTGTTGCTGATAAATTAGGAGATGATACAGCGAGAAGAGAAGGAAGATTAAGTTTAAATCCATTTGACCATTTAGACCCAATAGGAACTTTACTATTATTATTTGCAGGATTTGGTTGGGGAAAACCAGTACATGTTAATCCTACAAATTATACAAGAAAAATGTCTATGGAAAAAGGAGAGGCATTAGTATCTGTTGCAGGACCTGTAATGAATTTTCTATTAGCGATTGTTTTTGCATTAGCATATTGTTTAATATATAAATTTGCAGGAATATCTTTTTTATCATCATCAATAGGAGAAGTAGTAATGCTATTAATATCAACCACAATATCAATAAATATAGGATTGGGAGTATTTAACTTAATTCCATTACCACCATTAGATGGTTCAAAAATAATAATGCCACTTTTACCATATAATGCAAAGCAATGGTTTATAAACAATGAAAAAATATTTTATATTATATTTGTAGTAATTTGGATTACAGGATTAGCAGGAACAATAATTTCACCAGTTATTAATTTAGTAAGCACAGGAATCCTTAATTTAGCTAGATTTATGACAGGAATAGGTTAGAAGGGAAAAAAAGATGAAAGATATAATAACACTAGGAATTGAATCAAGTTGCGATGAAACTTCTGCATCAGTAGTGAAAAACGGAAGGGAAATATTATCAAATATTATAGATACTCAAATTCCAATACATGAAAAATATGGTGGAGTAGTTCCAGAAATAGCTTCTAGAAATCACATAGAAGCTATTTCTAGAGTTACAAAAAAAGCACTAATAGATGCAAATATTACATTTAAAGACATAACAGCAATTACTCCAACATATGGACCAGGATTAGTAGGAGCATTGTTAGTAGGGCTTTCATATGCTAAAGCGTTAAGCTATGCTAATAATATTCCTTTGGTTGGTGTAAATCATATACAAGGACATATAGCTGCAAATTATATAACATATAAAGATTTACAGCCACCATTTCTATGTGTAATGATGTCAGGTGGAAATACACAAATAATACATGTAAAAGGATATACAGATTTTGAAGTGTTAGGAAAAACAAGAGATGATGCTATTGGTGAAGCATTTGATAAAGTTGCAAGGGTTGTTGGACTTGGTTATCCAGGAGGACCTAAAGTTGATAAACTTGCACAAAATGGAACACCAAATATAGAATTACCAAAAACATATTTTGATAATCTAGACTTTAGTTTTAGTGGAATTAAAACAGCAGTGATAAATCTTCATCATAAAAATCCTGATGTAAATAAAGCAGATTTATGTGCTAGTTTTCAAAAGACTGTATCAGAAATTTTAATTGAAAATATAAGAAGAGCAATCAAAATGACAGGAGTAAATACAATAGCTTTAGCAGGGGGAGTTTCATCTAATAGTTATATAAGAAATGAATTTAAAAGATTAGAAGAGGAAAATCATATAAATTTATATATGCCAGATTTAAAATTATGCACAGACAATGCAGCAATGATAGCCTCAGCAGGTTATTATAATTATATATCAGGAAAAAGAGATGAAATGAACCTAAATGCGGTACCAAATCTAAAATTATAAGAAATCTAAGAAGTATTTTAGAAAATAAATAATAAATTAGTAAAATATGATTTTTAAATTAAAATTTTAGAAATATTTAAAAAAAGTAAAGACAATGAAATTAATAATAAAATATAGAGTAATACGTAAAGAGTATAATATATCAAAAATTTAAAAGAAAGGGATTAATCAATTAAATAGATTAATATTTCTATATAATTGATTATACGAGAAAAATATGTCAATATATACAATAGGCGACCTTCATTTATCTTTTAATGAAGATAAACCAATGAGTGTATTTGGAGAAATTTGGAACGATTATGAAGAGAAAATAAAAGAAGACTGGAACAAAAAAGTAAAAGAAGATGATTTGGTAGTTTTACCAGGAGATTTTTCTTGGTCAATGTATTTAAAAGATACATATAAAGATTTTGAGTATTTAAATAAACTTACAGGAAAAAAACTATTATTAAAAGGAAATCATGACTATTGGTGGACAACAGTTACAAACATGAGAAATTATATAAAAGAAAATAATTTTAAAAATATAGACTTCTTATATAATAGTTCATATAAATTTGAAAAAACTATAATAGTAGGAACAAGAGGCTGGATTTTATCAGAAGAATCTGAAACCAAAAAGATGATAAATAGAGAATCTGCTAGATTAGAATTATCAATACAAGATGCATTAAAAGAAAAAGAAGATGATGATGAAATTATAGCATTTATGCATTATCCACCAATATTAAAATCAAATGTTCAAAAAAATGAAATGAATGAATTTATAAAAGTTTTAAAGAAATATGATATAAAGAAATGTTATTATGGACATTTGCATAGTTCTTCAATAAAAGATGCAATAGAGGGAGTTTACTTTGGAATAGAATTTAAGTTAGTAAGTGCAGATGGATTAAATTTTAAACTTGAGAAAGTATGCTAATTTTATTGACAAAGAAAATGCAAATTGATAATATTAGTATGTAATAGAGAAAAATGTTGAAAAATGTTGAAGAATATTTAAAATATATTAATTAAACAAATATTAAGGCTACAAGTGAGAAATTTATTATATACTGAAAAATCGTATATATATTCAAATATAGACGGATTTTTCTTATATAATAGAAGAAAGGAAGAAATCAAAAATGAAAATATACCCAAAAGCATATTTTGGAAAAGTAGAAGAAATAACTATTGAGTTTTTGAAAAAAAATAAGTTAAAAGCCTTGATTTTAGATGTAGACAACACACTAATAGACAAAGAAAGAAATATGACAGAAAAAGTAATTGAATGGGTAAGAAATCTAAAAGGACAAGGCGTAAAATTATATATATTATCAAATAGTAACAATGCTGAAAAAGTAGAAGAAATTTCTCAAAAACTAAAAGTTCCATATCATAAATTTGCCATGAAACCATTTAAAAGAGGATTTAAAAAAGCTTTAAAAGAGTTAAATGAAAGACCAGAGAATACAGCAATAGTTGGAGACCAAATATTTACAGATATAATAGGTGGAAATAGATGTAATATTTATACCATTTTAGTAGACCCTATAAAAGAAAAGGAATTTTGGTATACAGCATGGAAAAGACCAATAGAAAATAGAATAAAAGGTAAATTGGAGAAAAATATTAAGTAGTAAAAGAAATATAAGTAATAGATGATAAATGAAATAATAAATAGTAAAAATACAAGTAGACAATCAATTTATAAAAAATATAACTT
>CATYUF010000041.1 GCA_958413095.1 uncultured Clostridium sp. | reverse complement strand
CAGCTTCTTCAGGAGGATGGGTAGGTGTTACAAATACAACTGCTGAAATTTCAAGAACCTATACTGTAACAGCAAATGGTACATATTACTTTTATGTAAAAGATGCTAGTGGAAATGTTAATAAAAAGTCTATTAAGGTTGGTAATATTGATAAGACTATTCCTACAGTATCGATAAGTCCTAATGGTGGTAGTTATACTAAAGAAAACTATGAAAATAAAAATATATCAATAAAATTAACTGCATCAGATTCAGGTGGAAGTGGATTAAGTACATTACAATATGCTTGGTCAACAAGTAGTAGTACAGAACCAACATCAGGATGGACAAACTTTACAAATGGAGCAAATAGAACGATAAGTAGTGCAGCAGGTAAGTATTATTTATGGACCAAAGTAACAGATAGAGCTGGAAACCGTGCTACAAATGTTAAAAAGTCAAATCAATTTACCATAGGTGGATGGCAACAATCTGGTTCATATTGCTACTATTATAATCCATCTACGTGTGGAAAATTAACAGGATGGCAATATGTTTTACCTAACCCTTCTACAAGTACAAAATTCTGGTATTACTTAGATCCTAATAATGGTGGCAGAATGTTAACAGGATGGCAAAATATCGGTGGATATTGGTATTATTTAATAGTTAATCCTAAACCTGGTGAAAATCAAGGTGCAATGCTAACAGGATGGTATCAAGAAGGAAGTAACTGGTATTACTTGAAAGCTGATGGAGATGGTATTGCATGGAATGGACCAACAGGAAGTATGTTACGTAATGTAACTCTATATATTGATGGTGTACGATATTATTTTAATGATCTTGGTGTTATGTCTTATGCTTAATTATTAAAAATAATTAATAAAGTATGTTGAAATTTATTTTTAACATACTTTATTTCTTTACATTATAAAAAGTTAAATATATCTTTTATTGCTTCTTGAATATCTCCTGCTGTTTTTAATTCATTACTTTTGATAAATTCTTGTATTAATTTTCTTCTTTCTTCACTTATTTTTTCTCTCTTTGGCATATTTAAAACCTCCTTATGACATTTTTATTTTATCATAAGAAGGTTTATTTTTAAACTTTACACAAATTTTTCTATATACTCCTTTTCTCCTATATACTCTTTCATATTTTAATTAATAGCATCTTCATAATTTCTTATATTAACTAATTTTCTTATTACGTAACCAGAAAGAATTTATATACATTTGTAATCATTTTTTCTTAATAATAAAGATGTGAAAGCTATATAAAAAAGAATTATTTGTAGTCTTTTAAAGATTACTTTTATCTTTATACTAAATAATCTTACATATAATAAAATTTTCTATATAATAAAAAAATAAATAGAATAGCATTAAAACTTCTTTACTATTCTATCTATTTATACAATTCTTAAGAAACTTCACATAACTGTATTAATAATTTAACATTCTTCAATACCTTATATTAGAAATTTCCCATATCTAATTAACCATTAATCTCTTCAGTATCTGCAACTTCTTCTAATTTCTTTTCTGTATTAATGTGTAAGTCTTGATATCTTTGCATCCCTGTTCCTGCTGGAATTAATTTACCAATTATAACATTTTCTTTTAGTCCTACTAAGTCATCTACTTTTCCTTTTACTGCTGCTTCTGTAAGAACTCTTGTTGTTTCTTGGAATGATGCTGCTGATAAGAAGCTTTCTGTTGCTAATGAAGCTTTTGTAATTCCAAGTAGTACTCTCTTTCCTGTTGCTGGTCTTTTTCCTTCGGCAGTAGCTTCGTTGTTTTTGTCTTCAAAGTCATACATATCAACTAATGCTCCTGGGAACATATCTGTATCTCCATTATCTTCAACTCTTACTTTTTTAAGCATTTGTCTTCCGATTACTTCGATATGTTTGTCATTTATATCAACACCTTGGTTTCTATAAACTTTTTGTACTTCTGTAATTAAGTATTCATATACTCCTTCTGGTCCTTTTAATGCAAGGATTTCTGCTGGATTTACTGAACCTTCGATTAGTGGCTCTCCTACTTCAACAGTGTCTCCATCTCTTACTTTCATTTTTGAACCAAATGGTATTGTATATGTTTTAGAATTATCAGAACTTGTAACAACAACTTCTTTCTTTTTCTTTGTTTCTTTGATTTTAACTTTTCCTGCTATTTCAGATATGATTGCAAGTCCCTTTGGTTTTCTAGCTTCAAATAATTCTTCAACCCTTGGAAGACCTTGTGTAATATCTGCTACACCTGCTACACCACCAGAGTGGATAGTTCTCATTGTAAGCTGTGTTCCTGGCTCTCCAATTGATTGTGCTGCAATTATTCCTATTGCTTCTCCTATTGAAACTAGGTCTCTTCTTGCTAATCCCATTCCATAACATTTTTGACATACACCATGTTTTGATCTACATCCAAGTACTGAACGAACTTCTAGTTTTTCAATTCCTGCATTTACTATTTGTTCAGCTATTGCTTCTGTTATCATTGTGTCTTTATCAACTATTAATTCGTTTGTTTCTGGATTATATACATCTTCAACTACATATCTTCCTAATAGTCTTTCTTCCATTTTTTCTATTATTTGGTTTCCGTCTTTTATGTCATATATCATGATTCCTTCATGTGTTCCACAGTCATGTTCTCTAACTATTATGTCTTGTGATACATCTACTAATCTTCTTGTTAAGTATCCTGAGTCAGCTGTTCTTAGAGCTGTATCTGAAAGTCCTTTTCTTGCTCCATGAGCTGATATGAAGTATTCTAAGGCGTCTAGTCCTTCTGCAAATGATGATTTAATTGGTATTTCTACTGCTTTACCTGTTGTACTAGCCATAAGTCCACGCATACCTGCAATTTGTCTTAACTGGCTCATGTTACCTCTGGCTCCTGATTTAACCATCATATATATTGGGTTTAATTCGTCAAAGTTTTCTTCCATTGCATTACTAACTTTATTTGTTGTGCTTTCCCAAACTTTAATCACTTCTCCATAACGCTCATCATTTGTTATGATACCTCTTGCATATTGTTTTCTGATATTTTCTATCATTTGGTCAGCTTCTTTTAATAGTCCTTTTTTAGCTTCTGGCACTTGAACATCACTCATTGAGAATGTAATACCTGCAAGTGTTGAATATTTAAATCCTAAGGCTTTTATATAGTCTATTACTTCTGCTGATTCTGTTAGTCCATGTGTTCTTATTACTCTTTCAATTATTGTTCCCATTGATTTTTTCATTACTGGGAAGCTTATTTCATATTGGAATGGATCTTCTTTTCTGTCTATAAATCCTAAATCTTGTGGTATTCCTTGGTTGAAGATAATTCTACCAACACTAGTTTCTACCTTTTTAGTTTTTATTTCTCCATCCATTTCTTTAGAAATTCTTACAAATATTTTTGCATGAATTCCTACATCATGGTTTTCAAAGGCCATTATTGCTTCATCTGGGTCTTTGTAATATGTTCCTTCACCTTTTTCTCCATCTAATACCATTGTTAAGTAGTAGCTTCCTAGAATCATGTCTAGTCTAGGTACTGCAACTGGTTTACCATCTTGTGGTTTTAATAAGTTGTTTGTTGCAAGCATTAAATATCTTGATTCTGCTTGTGCTTCTGGTGATAGTGGTAAATGCACAGCCATTTGGTCACCGTCGAAGTCAGCGTTGAAAGCTTCACAAACTAATGGGTGAAGTTTTATTGCTCTACCTTCTACTAATACTGGTTCAAATGCTTGAATTCCCAATCTGTGTAGTGTAGGCGCACGGTTTAACATTACTGGATGGTCTTTTATTACATCTTCTAATATTCCCCATACTTCTGGTTTTAATCTTTCTACCATTCTTTTAGCATTTTTTATGTTTTGTGCTATTCCTCTTCCAACTAATTCTTTCATTACAAATGGTTTGAATAATTCGATTGCCATTTCTTTTGGAAGTCCACATTGATAGATATTTAATTCTGGTCCTACTACGATAACTGAACGTCCTGAATAGTCAACACGCTTTCCTAGTAAGTTTTGACGGAAACGACCTTGTTTTCCTTTTAATAAATCTGATAAAGATTTTAATGGTCTGTTTCCAGCTCCTGTTACTGGTCTTCCTCTTCTTCCATTATCTATTAATGCATCTACTGATTCTTGTAACATTCTTTTTTCATTTCTTACAATTATTTCAGGTGCACCTAATTCTAATAGTCTTTTTAATCTGTTATTTCTGTTTATAACTCTTCTGTATAAGTCATTTAAGTCTGAAGTTGCAAATCTACCACCATCTAATTGTACCATTGGTCTTAGTTCTGGTGGAATTACTGGTACAACATTCATAACCATCCATTCAGGTCTGTTTCCTGAAATTCTAAATGCTTCTACTGTGTCTAATCTTTTTACTAATTTTACTCTTTTTTGTTCACTTGCATTTTGTAGTTCTTTTTTGATTTGAGCTGATAATTTCTCTAAATCTACTTGTTCAAGTAGTTCTCTTAAAGCTTCTGCTCCCATTCTTGCTCTAAATGAACCTCTACCATATTTTTCTACTGCTTCATGATATTCTTTTTCATTTAATACTTGACATTTTTCTAGTCCAGATGTTCCTTTGTCTATAACTACATATGATGCAAAATATATTATTTTTTCTAGATTTCTTGGTGAAATGTCTAGCATTAAAGCAATTCTACTAGGAATTCCTTTGAAATACCATATATGTGCAACTGGTGCAGCAAGTTCTATATGTCCCATTCTTTCTCTTCTAACTTTTGCTTTTGTTACTTCAACACCACATCTGTCACATACTATACCTTTATATCTAACCCTTTTGTATTTTCCACAATGACATTCCCAGTCTTTTGTTGGACCAAATATTCTTTCACAAAATAGTCCATCTTTTTCTGGTTTTAGTGTTCTATAGTTAATAGTCTCTGGTTTTTTTACTTCTCCTTTTGACCATTCTCTTATTTTTTCATCTGATGCAATTCCTATTTTTAACTTATTAAAAATATCTAATTCGTCCACTTTATTTCCCCCTAAATAGATTTTTAAAACTTGGGTAATTTTAAAACAAGATAAATATACTTTCCTCTGCTGGTGCAATTCCTTTTGGTCGATATTTTCTTTTTTAAAATTTATTTAGTTATATTTTTATTGCATAAGAAACTCTATGAAATTTTTTAGTTTCTTAACATAAAGTGAAAATAAATTTGATATTAAAATTTATTTTCAAAGGAAAAATCATATTTTACCTTGACTATATATGATTTTTCCATATATTTCAATTTAAAGTATTACTATTAAGACATCTACTAGTCTAACTCATATTTTTTCTACTTTTATAAATAGTATTTCACTTAATATATTTAAACTATATTAAATCATTTTCATCATCTAAATTATCATTAGCTAAGTCACTATCAAAAAGCATTTCGTCTCCTACATCATCTAGGTCTTCAAATAATTCATCATTTCCGTCATCCATTGATTCATCATCTAATAAGATGTCGTCTTCTGTTGCTTCTGAATATCCATCTTCTAGTTCTCCATCTACTAATACTGCCTCTTCTTCATCAGCTTGATATTTCTTTTCTTTTTCTGGATCATATTCTATTCCATCTTCTATATTTTCTTTTAATTCTAATTCTTGATTGTCTTCTGAATATAATCTTACATCTAATCCTAATGATTGTAATTCTTTTACAAGAACTTTAAAGCTTTCTGGTACTCCTGGTTCTGGTACATTTTCACCTTTTACTATTGCTTCATATGTTTTTACTCTTCCTACAACATCGTCTGATTTTACTGTTAACATTTCTTGCAATGTGTATGCTGCTCCATATGCTTCTAGTGCCCAAACTTCCATCTCTCCAAAACGTTGTCCACCAAATTGAGCTTTTCCTCCAAGTGGTTGTTGTGTTACTAATGAGTATGGTCCTGTTGAACGAGCATGGATTTTATCATCTACTAAGTGATGTAGTTTTAACATATACATTACTCCAACTGTGATTGGACTTGCAAATGGGGCTCCTGTTCTTCCATCATATAATGTTGTTTTTCCATCTTTTCTCATACCAGCTTGTTCTAATAATTCTTCTACATCTTCTTGTGTTGCACCATCAAATACTGGTGTAGATATATGCCATCCTAAAGCTTTAGCTGCTCCTCCTAAGTGAACTTCTAGAACTTGCCCTAAGTTCATACGAGAAGGTACTCCTAGTGGGTTTAATAAAATGTCTATTGGTGTTCCATCTGGCATAAATGGCATATCTTCTTCTGGTAGTACTCTTGATATAACACCTTTGTTACCATGTCTACCAGCCATTTTATCTCCAACTGATATTTTTCTTTTTGTTGCTATATAACATCTTATTATTTGATTTACTCCAGGTCCTAATTCGTCTGAATTTTCTCTAGTAAATATTTTTACATCTACTATTGTTCCAGCTTCTCCATGAGGTACTCTTAATGATGTATCTCTTACTTCTCTTGCTTTTTCTCCAAAGATAGCTCTTAATAATCTTTCTTCAGCTGTTAATTCTGTTTCTCCCTTTGGTGTAACTTTTCCAACTAAGATATCTCCTGGTCTTACTTCTGCACCAATTCTGATAATTCCATTTTCGTCTAAGTCTTTTAATGAGTCATCTCCTATGTTTGGAATATCTCTTGTTATTTCTTCTGCTCCTAGCTTTGTATCTCTACATTCACAGTCATATTCTTCAATATGAATTGATGTAAATACATCTTCTTTTACAAGTCTTTCATTTAATAAAATAGCGTCTTCGTAGTTATATCCTTCCCAAGTTGAGAATGCTACTAGTACATTTTTTCCTAATGCCATTTCTCCGTCTTTAGTTGATGGACCATCTGCTATTGCATCACCTTTTTTAACTATTTCTCCTCTTTTTACTATTGGTTTTTGGTTGATACAAGTTCCACCATTTGTTCTTTTGAATTTACGAAGTTTATGTACTACTGTTTTTCCATTGTTATATTTTACTGTTATGCTATCTCCTGTTACTTTTTCGATTACTCCATCATCTTCTGCTAAAATAAGTATTCCTGAGTCTTTTGCTGCTCTATATTCAATACCTGTTCCAACTATTGGACTTTCTGTAATCATTAATGGTACTGCTTGACGTTGCATGTTGGCACCCATTAGCGCTCTTTTTGCGTCGTCATGCTCTAAGAATGGTATCATTGCTGCTGCTATTGATACTAATTGTTTTGGAGATACATCAACATATTGAACACTATCTCTGTCAACTTCTATAACTTCATTTCTAAATCTTACTCTTACACGAGGATTTACAAATCTTCCTTCATCATCTATTGGCTCTGATGCTTGAGCTATTATGTAATTATCTTCTACATCTGCACTCATATATTCTACTATGTCTGTTAATTTGTGTGTTTCTGGATCTATTTTTCTGTATGGTGTTTCGATAAATCCATATTCATTTATTTGTGCAAATGATGATAATGCTGATATAAGTCCAATGTTTGGTCCTTCTGGAGATTCTATTGGACATAATCTTCCATAGTGTGTGTAGTGAATATCACGAACCTCAAATCCTGCTCTTTCTCTTGTTAATCCTCCAGGTCCTAATGCTGATATTCTTCTTTTATGTGTTAATTCTGAAAGTGGGTTTGTTTGGTCCATAAATTGTGATAATTGAGAGCTTCCAAAGAATTCTCTTATTGATGATGTTATTGGTTTTGTGTTTATTAATGTTTGTGGTGTTATAACATCTAAATCTTGAATTGTCATTCTTTCACGAACTACTCTTTCAAGTCTTGTTAAACCAATTCTAAATTGATTTTGTAATAATTCTCCAACACATCTAATTCTACGGTTTGATAAGTGGTCTATATCATCTGGTTTTCCTAATCCATGTGATAAGTTTAATAAGTAGTTTATTGAAGCTATCATATCTTCAGTTGTTATGTGTTTTGGAACTAACTCTTCTTCTCTTTCTTCTATTGTTTTTACTAAGTCAGCTTCATCTGTGTTATCTATGATATTTTTAAGTACTGTATAATTAACTAATTCTTTGAAATGTAATTTGCTTAAATCAACAGTTGGTAATACTTTGTGGATATTTACTGTACTATTTCCTATAACTCTTACTTTTCTTTCTCCAACTAAGATGTCTACAATATTTATTCCTGAATTTTGAATATCTTCTGCAACATCTTCAGTAATTACTTCTCCTGCTTGTACAAATACTTCTCCTGTTTCGCTATCTACTATATCTTCTGCTGCAACTTTTCCTTTGATTCTTGTAGATAAATTTAATTTTTGATTAAATTTATATCTACCAACTTTTGCTAAGTCGTATCTTCTATTGTCATAGAACAAACCATTGAATAAGTTTCTTGCAGCATCTACTGTTGGAAGTTCGCCTGGTCTTAATTTTTTATAGATTTCAATTAAAGCTTCGTCTTGATCTTTTATTGTATCTTTGTTTATTGTTGCTTTTAAAAGTTCTTCATCTCCAAATAATTCTCTTATTTGGTCATCTGTTATAATTCCTATTGCTCTTAAAAGTGTTGTTACTGGTACTTTTCTAGTTCTATCAACACGAACCCAGAATATATCGTTTCCATCTGTTTCATATTCTAACCAAGCACCTCTTAAAGGCATCACTGTTGATGTATATGTTTTCTTTCCTGTTTTTGTATCAAATTCTTCTGAATAGTAACAACTTGGTGAACGAACTAATTGGCTTACTACAACTCTCTCTGCTCCATTGATTACAAATGTTCCACTATCTGTCATAAGTGGGAAATCTCCTAAGTAGATTTCTTGTTCTTTGATTTCTCCTGTTTCACGGTTTATTAATCTTACTTTTACATGTAATCTTGTTGAGTATGTAGCATCTCTTTCTTTTGCTTCTTCCACAGTATATTTTGTTTTTTCTTCCATATAGTAATCGAAAAATTCAAGAACTAAATTTCCAGAATAGTCTTCAATTGGTGAAATATCTTTTAATACTTCTCCTAATCCTTCCTCTAAAAACCATTCATATGAATCCCTTTGAACTTTGATAAGGTTTGGCATTTCAATATAATCGCCAACTTTTGCGAAATCTTTACGAGAAGCTTTCTCGTATTTAACTTCTTTTAATTTCAAGAAAATCACCCCTAAAAAATATTAAGCAGAATTAAATTTCAACTAATTTAACTAATTTGTTGAATAGATTATTTATTTTTTAAAAGAAGTCCTACTCTCCTATAAACTTTTTTAGCTTCTTAAAAATGTCTGCTCTTACATTTTTAAGTAACTAAAATATTTATATTTGATTCCTCTTCTTTTATTTTTTACTTTTGAATAAAATTAATTTTAAAATATCTACCATAAAGTCAAGATTTTATGTTTAATTATAAAATGGCAATAAAAGAGCTGTCAAAAAATCTCTATTTTTCAACTGGCTCTAAGTTTTATTTAATTTCTAAAATATTTTCTCTTTTTATTTTTATCACCCTATTTTATAATTTTAGGTAAATATTCCATTGTATTACAAATCTTATTAATTATACAATATTTTACCATAAAAAGTCAATGTTTTTAGAAATTTTTTCTTCAAAATGTAGACTTTTTTTTTCTTTTATAGTAAAATGTTTTAGAATATTATAACTTAGGAGGAAATATGGCAACTTTACCATTAATAGTAAAATACTTAATCGTTTTTGTTGTATCAATGGTTCCAATAGTAGAATTAAGAGGCGCTATTCCTATTGCTGAAGGACTTGGTTTAAATATCTTTTGGTATTACCCAATAGCAATTATAGGTAATATGTTACCTGTTCCTTTTATCTATTTGTTCGCAAGAAAAGTTCTTGAATGGGGAAAAGATAAAAAATTAACAGGAAAATTTTTTACTTGGTGTTTAGAAAAAGGTGATAAAGGTGGACAAAAACTTAAAGCTTCAGCTGGTGATAAAGGAATCTTTTGGGCTTTATTAATTTTTGTTGGGATTCCTTTACCTGGAACAGGAGCTTGGACAGGAACTCTAGCTGCAAGTTTCTTAAATCTTGGTTTTAAGACAAGTATATTGGCAACTACACTTGGAGTTTTATTAGCAGGTATAATAATGTCACTAGGTAGCAAAATAGTAGTCTTTCTTGGTTGGACAGGAGTGATTGCGATTGTTGCAGTAATTGCAATTATTGTAATAGCATCAATTTTAATTAAAACGAAAAGCAAAGCAAAAGCGAAATAATTATATTTACATTTTAGAAAACAAATCTTAGTTTAAATTCAATTGTTCATATCTAAAAGGCAGGGATTAATCCTGCCTTTATATAATATCTTTATTTATAAAATTCCATTCGTTAACATAAACTTTCTTTCTAGTTTTATATTTTAAAGTCTCCCGTAAATTATTATGCAACTTTTATTCCCGTCTCAATTACTTCTTGAATAAAAGGTGTTTCTACATTATCATAATCATTTACTTCTATCAAGTGTGGTTCTATACGATAATCAATGTTTCTTCGTAACCACATTAAATTTAATTCTTCTTCAAATTTATCTGGATATTTTAAATCATCTGTAATAATAGCAATATCTATATCGCTATCTCCATGATTTGTACCTTTAGCATATGAACCAAATAGTATAATTGCTTTTACTTCATAATTTGCTAAAATTACTTCAGCATATTTTTTTACAATATCCATTATTGCTGGATCAATAGCTCTTTCAACCATTCTCTAATCACCTCTATATTTTTAATTTGTTCTCCGTGTATATTCATCTGTGCATTTATTTGCAAATTCCATTTTATAATCATCATATCTTGCTTCTATATTAAATTTAGTAATTACATTTAATTTTCTTTCTTGATCTTCTGTCATTTCTAAATTCATCTTATTAGATAAATAAACTAAGTCATGAGTTCTAGGAGCATGTGGTGCATTTTTATTTATTTTGGCATAATATGCTTTTAGTAATTTCTCAATTAGTAATTGTCCAAAGAATAGACAATATGTGTTTCTTTTCTTTTCTTTCAAATCAATCATTACATCATAATCGCTATCAGAACTCTTTATCCAATAATTCATTAAATCTATATTATTCATATACTTTCCTCGCTTTCAATCTATTCTTATTATAACATTAAAGTAAAATTTTTACTACATTTTAGAAAAAATATTTTTATGAAAATTAATTATTTCTATATATTTTTTGATATGTTTCTCAAATATAATAATTAAAATATTGTTAAGCATTTTTTGTAATCTTCTATGATTTGAACAAAAAAAAGTGAATTATAATAATATTTTCTAATTCACTATTTTTTTAATTTTTTCTTTTTATTGCATATTATTTTTTTGTTCTTTTAACTTATTTTTATATTCAATATAATCATTTATAAGTATCTTTAATATAGCTATTACTGGTACTGCTAAAAACATTCCTAATATTCCAAAATATGCTCCACCAACTGTTACTGCAAATAAAACTAATAATGGGCTTATTTTTAGAGATTGTCCTACTATCTTTGGATTTATGATGTTCGCATCTATTTGTTGTAAAATTACCACTACTATTATCATCCAAATTGCTTGCGATAATCCACCTGTAATTAATGTCACTAATACAGCTATGACTGTTGCTATTATTGCTCCTACATATGGTATCATATTGAACATTCCTATGAAAAATCCTAATAATGGTGCATATTTTACTTTCATTATTGTTAACGCTATTGATACTAATATTCCTACTACTACTGCATCTAAAAATTGACTTGCAATAAACTTGAAGAATATTTCATTTGAGTTGTTAAAATATTTATCTATATTCTTATATGTATTTTCCTTGAATATAGCACCTGTTAATTTTTTCAAAAATGCTATTATTTGTTTTCTTTCTGTTAAAATGTATATTGATACTATTATTGCAATAAATATATCTATTACACTAAATACTGCACTTATTGCGTTAGTTACATATCCTATTATTTGCTCTACATTAAAATATTGCTTAATATTTATATTTTGCAGACTATGTATTGCATCTTGTACTATTTGACCTTTAAAAAATGAGTCTTCTGGAAGTTTATTATAATTTTCTACTGCACTTGTTATATAACCTTGTAAATTATTTAGAAAATCTGCGATACTTCCAAATACTATTGGCATTATACAACTAAATAGTACTATAATTATTGCTAATATTATTAAATATACAGTTATTACACTTAAAACTCTAGACCTTTTTCTTATGAATTTAATCTTTACTTTGTTAAACCATTCTTCAAATTTCCTTGCTGGCATATATAATAAATATGCTATAAATATTCCTACTATAAATGGACTAAGTACATTCATCAATCCTTTTATTCCATTCATTACACTATCATAGTTATCTAGGCCTTTGTAAACTAAAATTAGTGCAATTCCTAGTAAAAACCAGTATATCCATTTTGACCAGTCTTTTTTCGTGTTATTCATATTTTTCCTCCTTTTTCGTTCTTTATTATAACTTTTATTTTACTATATTTATTTTTTGAATTATCAATATTTATCTAATAATTTAATAAAGTTCATCTACTTTTATTTTTACATCTGAAAATTCTTTAAATTAATATATATATTTTTTATATATCTTTAATTTTTAATCCTACTGGACAATGGTCACTTCCTAATACTTCTGAATATATTGTTGCTTCTTTTATTTGGTTTTCTATATCTTTTGATACTATAAAATAATCTATTCTCCATCCTACATTTTTTTCTCTTGCTTTTCTCATATATGACCACCAGCTATATGCATTTTCTTTGTCTGGATATAAATATCTAAATGTGTCTGTAAATCCAGCATCAAGTAATTCGGTCATTTTGTTTCTTTCTTCTATTGTAAATCCTGCATTTCTTGTATTTGTTTTTGGATTTTTCAAGTCTATTTCTTTATGTGCTACATTTAAATCTCCACACATAATTACTGGTTTAGTCTCATTTAATTTTAATAAATATTTTCTTATTTCGTCTTCCCATATTTGTCTGTATTCAAGTCTTTCTAGTTCTCTTTTTGAGTTTGGAGTGTATATAGTTACCATATAAAATTTTTCAAATTCTAAAGTAATTATTCTTCCTTCTTTGTCATGTTCTTCTATTCCTATTCCATATTTTACTGCAAGTGGTTCTTTTTTAGTAAATATCGCTGTTCCTGAATAACCTTTCTTTTCTGCACTATTCCAATAACTTGTATAGCCATCAAACTCTAATTTTACTTGCTCTTCTTGGCATTTTGTTTCTTGTATGCAAAATATATCTGCATCAACTTCTTTAAAAAATGTTTCAAATCCTTTTGTTAAACATGCTCTTATTCCATTTACGTTCCATGATACTAATTTCATTCTTTAATTATAATTCTATTTTAGCTTAAATTTACAAATATAGAATTATTCTCCTTTCTTTTAACTTGAAACTATTTTACTATATATTCGCGTAAATATCAACATAAAAGTAGGTAATTTAAAGTTTAAAATCACTCAAAATAAACCTAATTATTACCTACTTTATATCTCTTATTAATGATTAATATTTATTAATTTTCTCTTTAACATTAACATATCTGTTATATTTACATTTCCATCTTCATTAACATCTGCTGCTTTCAATGAGTTTCCTTTTAATTGCCATTCAGTTTTATTTCCTGCAATTATATGTCTTTTTAATAATAACAAATCTGTTATATCTATTTTTTTGTCATTGTTTATGTCTCCTATTTTTATATCTATTATTATATTTTTTATTTCTATATTTACTTGCTTTTCATTTCCTGCTAAGTCTTTTATTGTTATTGTTTCTTGGGCGTTTTCTCTATATTCTTTTGTTAATATTTTTTTATCTTGTGACAATGTCCATCCTTCTACTTCTTGTATTTGTTCATTTCCTCTTAATGTTACTGTTACATTTTCTTTTGTCATTTCCTTTGTGCTGTATTCTACTTCTATATTAGGTGCTATTTTATCTATATTATCTATCTTTATATTTGCTTGCTTTTCATTTCCTGCTAAGTCTTTTATTGTTATTGTTTCTTGGGCGTTTTCTCTATATTCTTTTGTTAATATTTTTTTATCTTGTGATAATGTCCAACCTTCTACTTCTTGGATTTCTTCATTTGCTCTTAATGTTACTATTACATTTTCTTTTGTCATTTCTTTTGTACTGTATTCTACTTCTATATTAGGTGCTATATTATCTATCTTTATATTTACTTGCTTTTCATTTCCTGCTAAGTCTTTTATTGTTATTGTTTCTTGTATGTTTTCTCTATATTCTTTTGTTAGTATTTTTTTATCTTGTGATAATGTCCAGCCTTCTACTTCTTGTATTTCTTCATTCGCTCTTAATATTACTGTTACATTTTCTTTTGTCGGATTTTTTGTACTATATTCTACATTGACATTTGGTGCTGTATTATCAAAATTAAAGTATTCACTTCTTTTTATAGTTTTGTTTCCTAATTTATCTTCTGCATATAGCCACAAATACCATTTTCCATCTCCTGTATTTTTCTCTATTGTTTGTCCATTTTCAAAACTTTCTGATATATTCTCTGGTTCAGTTTCACTTTGTGACCATACATATTTTAAACTTTTTTCTTTTATTCCCACTTCTTCAATATTATCTTGTACTGTAATTTTTACATTATATTTTCTTTGTGGTATCGTATTTCCATTTGGTTCAATTATAACTTCTGGTCCTACATCGTCAATTATATATCCTTGTTTATTCTCTTCTGCATATCTATGCCCTTCTATATTTTTCTTCGTATAAATGATTGTTGTTTCAGGTATTGCCTTGCTTCCAATACTTATTATCCCTTCTGGTATCTTTATACTAGCTAAACTGCTACATCCTCCAAATGCACTACCTCCTATGCTTGTTACTCCTTCGGGAATAGTTATGCTACTTAAGCTACTACATCCTGCAAATGCCCCACTACCTATGCTTGTTACTCCTTCGGGAATAGTTATACTACTTAAGCTACTACATCCTGAAAATGCACTACCTCCTATGCTTGTTACTCCTTCGGGAATAGTTATATTACTTAAACTACTACATCCATAAAACGTTCCCCATTCTATGCTTGTCACTCCTTCGGGAATAGTTATACTACTTAAGCTACTACATCCTTCAAATGCATAATTTCTTATTTTTGTTACTCCTT
>CATYUF010000040.1 GCA_958413095.1 uncultured Clostridium sp. | reverse complement strand
GGGATGGCAACAAATATACCACCACATAATTTAACAGAAGTCATAAATGGAATTATAAAAATTATTGATGAAGATGAAGTAACTGATGAAGATTTAATGGGGGTTATAAAAGGACCAGATTTTCCAACAGAAGGAATAATTTTAGGATTAGAAGGTATAAAACAAGCATATAAAACAGGTAGAGGAAAAATTACTTTAAGAGCAGAAACAGAAATAGAAGAAATGAGTGGAAATAGACAAAGAATAATAGTTTCTTCTCTACCATATCAAGTAAATAAAGCTAATTTAATAAAAGCAATATCTGATTTATCAAAAGAAAAGAAAGTTGAAGGTATTTCAGAATGTAGAGATGAATCAGATAGAAAAGATAAAGTAAGAGTTGTAATTGAATTAAAAAGAGATGCAAATCCACAAGTAGTATTAAATCAATTATTTAAACATACTCAAATGCAAACAACATTTGGAATAATTATGTTAGCTTTAGTAAATGGAGTACCACAAGTTTTAACATTAAGACAATGTTTAGATTGCTATATAGAGCATAGAAAAGATGTTATTTTAAGAAGAACTCAATTTGAATTAGATAAAGCATTAGCTAGAGCACACATCTTAGAAGGATTGAAAATAGCCTTAGATAACATTGATGAAGTAATTAATATTATAAGAAGTTCATATGATGATGCTAAAGAAAGATTAATGGAAAGATTTGGATTATCTGATATTCAAGCACAAGCAATATTAGATATGAGATTAAAAACTTTATCTGGATTACAAAGAGAGAAAATTGAAGAAGAGTACAATCAATTAATGGAATTAATAGCTCATTTAAGAGATATATTAAATAGTGAAAGATTAGTATTTGATATAATTAAAGAAGAATTACTTGAAATCAAAGATAAATTTGGAGATGAAAGAAAGACAAAAATTGTTGCTGCAGAAGGAGAAATAGACATAGATGATTTAATAAAAGAAGAACAAACTGTAGTTGCTTTCACACACTTTGGATATATTAAAAGAATGCCAATAGATACATATAAAAGCCAAAGAAGGGGAGGAAAAGGAATTACAGGAATAGCAACAAGAGAAGAAGATTTCGTAAAACAAATATTTACAGCGTCAACTCATGATACAATATTATTCTTCACTAATAAAGGAAAACTATATCATTTAAGAGGATATGAAATTCCAGAAGCAGGTAGAACTGCTAAAGGAACTGCAATAGTAAATCTATTAAGTTTAGATGCAGGTGAAAAAGTTTCAGCAGTAATACCAATTCAAAATTTTGCTGAAGGAAAATATTTATTAATGGCAACTAAAAATGGATTAATAAAGAAAACTGCATTAAAAGAATATGATTCAACTAGAAAAACAGGTTTACAAGGTATAACTTTAAAAGATGATGATGAATTAATTGCAGTAAGGTTAACAGATGGAGAAGATAATGTTGTTTTAGTTACAAGAAATGGTATGTGTATAACATTTGATGAAAAAGAAGTTCGTCCAATAGGTAGAGTATCACAAGGTGTAATTGGAATAAGAATGGATGACGATGACGAAGTTATAGGAATGGAATCAGTAATAGCAGGAGGAAAAGCAACATTACTTGCAATTACAGAAAATGGATTTGGAAAGAGAACAGAGCTAGATGAGTACAGAGTACAAATCAGAGGTGGAAAAGGTGTTATAACATATAAAATAACACAAAAAACTGGAAAATTAGTTGGAGTTAGAATTGCAACAGAAGAAGATGATGTAATGCTTATTACAGATACAGGAACAATTATTAGAATTAGTGTAAAAGATGTAAGTCTACTTGGAAGAGCAACACAAGGTGTTACATTAATGAGAACAAACGATGGTGGAAAAGTAGTAAGTATAGAAACATTAACTCCAGAGCTAAAAGAAGGAGAATAAAAAGTAAAGATAAATAAATTAAAAAATAATCAAAAATTAGATTATGAAGAATATTTTATAAATACTAATAATTTTATAAAAATAGCAGAAAATTTAGTTAAAATATTAGAAGATATAATAAAAAACTAAGGAAAATAAATTCCTTAGTTTTTTACATATTAAAAATAAAATTAAAATTATGATAATTACATAGCTCTGTTTGTTTTATTAAATCTCAAATCATTTCCAAAGAAATAATAAATATCATAATAACCTGCAATTCTAGAACCAATTCTTTCCTCATAATTTCTAAAAATATCTTTAATATTCAAGTTAGAAGAAATAATGGTTTTAGTTATTTTATTATTTAGATTTAAAATTCTTGTATTAATGATAGTAAACAATTCACTTAATTTCATACTATTTAGACTTTCTGTACCTAAATCATCTATTATTAATAAATCAGCTTCTAGAACAGATTTATATATATTTTCAGAAGGATTTTTTTGTTTACTCATCTTGTAATCTATTACGCTTTCAAGAAGAATAGGAGCTGTTTGATATAAAACGGTTTTTCCATTTTTAATCAATTCAGCAGCGATACAATTTGACATAAAAGTCTTACCGTAAACCAGTATTGCCTACAAAAAGTAAATTATGATAATTAGGATTTTCAAAATTGTCAATAAACTCTATACATTTATTTTTAATTTGAATTATATTATTTCTAGGAGAAATATTAAATTTATATTTCTCAATATTTATCTCATCAGAAAATAAATTTTCATTAAAATTATTAAAATTCTCATTTGCCAAATTTGATACATTAGATTTATTAAATGAAATATCCAACAATTTTTGTTTTAGACAACTACACATTTCAGATTTATAATTATCAGTCATAACATAACCAGTATCTTTACAAATTTCACATTCGTATTTTGGTTTTAAATAATTAAAATCTATATTATTTTCTTGCAAAATATTTTGTTTTTCTTTTTTTAAAATTTCTATTTTTTCATATAAATCTGATAAAGAAGATTTATCATTATGCAAAATATTTTTAGCTGTTTGAAGTGCAAATGTATTTAACTCATCTTCAATTTGTTTTAATCTAGGTAGTTTATTGTATAAATTCTCTTTTCTGTTATCAAGTTCTATTTCTGCTTTCAATTTTTTATAATCGTATTCTTTTAATAAAGAATTTAAAATTTCATTAGCCATTATAAAATGCATTCCTTTCTTACTTTACTAAAAAGGCTTACATAGTACTGAAAGATTTTTGTTTTCTTTCAAACTATCCTTCTTTATATATTATTTTGATTTGGAGTATTAGTATTATTAGCATATAAAAAGTCTAAATTATCATATTGTCTTTGCTCATAATTAGATTTATTTACTTGTTTTTGCAAATCTTTCGTATCTTTAGATAATTTTTTTCTTTGTTCAATAAAAGCTGTTATTTCAGAAGGAGTTTTTAAATTTCTATCATGCCAGTCTGTTATAACTGTATTTATATATTCAAAAGTAGGATTTTGTTTTAAAGTAGTTCTCTTTAAAGCAAGTTCAATTATACTCATATCATATCCAAAATTTAAAACCCAATTTTCAATATATGCTTCTTCATATTGAGTAAGTCCGTTATATTTTCCAAGTTTTTTAGCAATAGCTTTTTTATATTTATTTAAAATTTCTTGTTTTTCATAATATTTATCTAAATCATTCCAAGTTTTAACTTTATTAGAAGACCAAGCTTCAGCAACAGTTTGAATATAATTTCTATGTAAAGCACTTCTTTTATAGCAATAATCAAATAAAGCAATCATAACTTGCTCATCAAAATGATATTTACTAAACCAAATATCAATATCATTATACCAAGATGGACCCATTATTCCTTGGAAATACATATTATTAATATGTTCAATAGCTTTAACTCTAGATTTATTTTTTGCTGTTTTTTCTACTTTTTCTTTAGACATTGTTAAATTTGGAGTATATAAATTATGAAGAGTAAGCTCTTGTAAATCAGAAATTATATAACCATTAGATTTTTTTGTTATTAAATTATTTTCCTCTAAATATTTAATTCCATCACTAATATTTTTTAAAGGAATATTAAGTTTTTTAGATAAATCATTTAATTTTATATCTTTACCATATTTAGAAAGAAAAATCATATACATATATATTTTTAAATAATCACTAGGCATTTGTGATAAATGCTCAGAAAAAAATATATCTGGTATTACAGTTTCTGAAAATAAAAGTGTTTTTTCATTTTGTTCTAGCTTCATTATAAATCTCCTCTATTCATATAAATTAGTAATTCAAATTATATCTTTTTTAGACAAAAAGTTCAAGGCATAATAAAATTATTTATTATAAAAATATAATTTTTGTTTTTTAATAAATTTAAACATATATACAAATACATAAATAATATTTTCACCATTAAATCCTATAATACTAAATATTAAAATAGGAAAATAAAAAATAATAATTAAAAAAATTTTTATATTTATATCATTAAATAAAATATTAACAATTATTAGTAAAATAGAAAACCAACTAACATTAAGAATTGCAGTTGAATAATCAATAATTCCAAATATTTTATTTTTAAAGTTATAATTTTGTGGAAAAATAAAATTCATATAAAAATCAATTCCTTTCTTTATTTACTAAAAATCTACAATGGCAGTTACAGTTGATAAATTTTTTAAAATTTAAAATATCTTTTCAATGATTTTTGAAAAAGTTTTTCACATTTTGTGAAATATCTGTGGAAACTCCACCTATAAATTCTCTTACAAAAGAATTTGCTCTTATTAAAAAATATATACCACCAATATAAATAAATTTATTAAATAAATTAGTTGAAGAAAAATCCATCGAAAATAAAACTAACAAAACTAAGGAAACAATAATTTGAATAAATAATAAGGAAAAAATATTTTTAAACCAAGATTTAAAAAAACAGCTTGTTGAAGAAATGCTTAAAGAAAGAAAAGCAAAAGGAGAAAGAAGTATAAAAACTTTTAGCATTACATATCTTAAAGAATAAGAAAAAACTAAACTTAACAATGAAACAGTTAATATTCCTTTTATAAGACCATCAAGAGAAAAAATATTTATAGGAGCTTGATTTATTGACATTGTATCATTTATAATATTAATTAACTCAGAAAAATTCAAATCCTTATGATAAAAAGAATATCCTAAATCACAAATTGCTGAAGAAATATTAAAATTTAAAGAAATAATTAAATCCATAATAAAAAAAGAGCAATTCATAAAAATACTACAAACAATTAATTTTATTAGAAAACTGGAAGGTCTTTCTATATTGGAATAAACTAAATGTGACATCAAATATTTTGCAGAATAATAAATTAAAAATCCAATTAATAAAGAATTTGCAATTAAAAGAATTCCATCAGAAGTAGATTTTCCAAAAATATTTTCAAAATCGTTATTATTTAAAATAGAAGAATCTATAAAAGTTATTTTATCTAAAATAGAATAAAGACTATTATCGATTGAACTAAATAAATTTCCAATTATAGTATTAATCGTATCAATTATAACTTGAGTAATGTTTTCACTTTGTTCCAAAATACCTCCTAACCAACTAAAGATTTAATAGCTGATAATATTAAATCAATAGCTAAGATAAATGCATATGAGAATAAAGACCCCTTTATTAATTTTTTACCAGTTCTAATTTTTTCTTCATCTCCAAAACTAAATTTCTTCATAAAAATACCTGTACCAACAGCAACAGCAGCAGCGGGAGTAGATATTTTTAAAATCCAACCTTCAATTTCCTCAAAAGCAGAATTGATTTTTCCTACGAGTTTTGGCTCAGCAGCAAAAGAAAAAGTATTTAAAGATAAAATAAATAAGAAAGATAAAAATACAATAAATAAAAAAATATATAATTTATGTTTGAAAAATAAATGTTTTTTCATTAATTAAGACCTCCTTTAATTTACTTAAAATATGGAATCATATTTAACTTGCAAGGTGTATAAATTTTACTTCCATCAGATAAAAAAGTTAAAGCAGTAAAAGTTTGTAATTCTTGAGTAAAAAAATTAGTATCAAAAATATAATCATTTTGCATATATGTGCTAAAAGTTTCAGAAATATTAGAATTTTCAGAATTTAAACTATTTGTAATATAACTAAATTTAGTTTCTTTTGCACTTTCAGAAATACTTTTTGAAAATTTCTCTTTATCTTCTTTCCCTAATTGTTTTTGAGCTTCTTCGATAGTAAAAATATCATCAGTTCTATACCAAATTTTATTAATTAAATTTTGTGTAATTACTTTTACATAAGCTTCATCTTTTATAGTAGTTTTCAAAGAAGAATAACTTTGAGTACTTACTATATTAATACATTTTGCCTCTCTACTAAGAGAAAAAAATTCACTATCTGTTTTGGAAGCAAATTTATCATATTCATCACAGATAAAAGCAGATGGAAAGACTTTATTTTTAGATAAATTTGACATTACCTCTGTTTGAAAATCTAATTTTAAATATGTAGCAATTATTCTAGAAAGTAAGCTATATTCAGAAATATTCATATTTAAAACTACAATTTTACCAGTTGATAATCCTTGGGAAAAGCCAGTAAATGAAAGCTTTGATATTGGAGGACAGAAAGTTGACATTACATCATAGTCAGAAATAAAAGTATTTGTAATCCTAGTTATTTCTGAAATTAAAATAGCTTTTGTTCTTTGGTCAAGGAAATCAAATTCTTTTTGAAAAAAATCTAAACTAGAATTTAAGTCATAAATATCTTTTTGAGATAATTTTGAAGAAATAAATAAATCTTTTAATATTGAAATTTTTTCTTTATAATAATTTGGTATAGTAATTAACTTATGAAGTTCTAAAAATGTAACATATCCATTATTATATAACCTACATAATTTAATACATTCAGATAAAATAGCTTCAGCTTTATCTAACCAATAAGATTCAGAATTATTTTCTGAAAATAAAGTTAAAATAGTTTTTAATCTATTTGCTAACACTTGAGGTTTCAAGTTTGGTTTATGTAGAGGATTATAAAAAGTGTTAGAATTTAAGCTAATTACAATTAAATCAGAGGATAAGTTATATTTATTAACATATTCTAAAACTTGTTTGTAGTAATTTCCTTTAACATCAAGAATTAACATTCCAAGCTTTCGAGAAGGATTAGAAAAATTATATTTAATTAATTGTTTAGTAAAAGGATACATAGCACTAGAAGTTTTACCAGAACCAATAGTTCCTGTAATTAAAAAATTTTGATATAATCCAGACTCAGGAATATAGATATTAGAATTAGAACTAGAATCAAAGCCAATTAATAAATTTAATTTAGAAGGATTTAAGGTATTAGATAAAGAACTAGAAAGAATTTTTTTACTATTTTTAACATTATTTATAAAATCTGTTTTAAATATTTTCTTAATAAAACGAGTATATATAAAATTACTGAAAACTAAATTAGAAAAAATAAATGTAAAAATATAAGTAACTTTAATATAATGCCATAAATCTGGATTTTTAGAACAAATATCAAAAGGGTGTATTGCATAAGGAATTATAACTTCATCGGCAATATATAATGGATAAAAAAATTTAATAGCAAAAAAAGAAAAAATAATAAGGATAAATAACGAAAAAAATATCCTTTTTAACATAAACGAAAAATACCTCCTAATTAAATGAATTTTTTTTGATTTTTAATTTTGAACCTTGTTGATTATGAAAAATTTTTATATCGAAATAAGTATATAATGTATATAAAGTAATAAAAATATTAATAATAAAAGATATAAAATAAAGATTTAAAATGTTGAAAATAAAATCACCACCTTACAATTTTTACCATAATACAATATTTTTTAAGTTTTGTCTATACTTTTTAGGAAAAATATGTTAAAATTATGAAAATTGCTAAATAAGTTAGCATGCTATAAAGAAAAAAGGAAATTTAGCTTGAAAGAAAACAAAAAATTTTCATTGCTATTGATGCCTTTTAATAAAGTAGGAAAGGAATGAGTTTTATTATGAATTTTAATAAAGATACAAGAATAGGAGAATTATTAGAAAAAGCTCCAGAAAAAGCTGAAATATTATTAGATGTAGGAATGCATTGCTTAGGATGTCCAGCATCACAAATGGAAACATTAGAAGAAGCTTGTGCAGTACATGGAATAGATGTTGAAGAAGTATTAGAAAAATTAAATGCATAATTTTAATTAATAAGGAAAATATATGTATATAAATATATTTATTTATAATACAGAATTATAATACAGAAAATAATCAAATTAAAGATTAGAAAAAAATATATATTCAAATAATTATGTAATGAGTATGAAAAATAAAATTACCATACTCATTACATAATTATAGAACTCTAAAAAATATATATTTTGTCGAAAAAAAGAAAAAATAATGAAATTTTTGAAAAAATTTTAAAAATGTATTGACAAACTTAAAAAAATATTGTAATATAAATAAGCATTACGAATGCAACAAAGAAATGGGCTATTAGCTCAGGTGGTAGAGCACTTGACTTTTAATCAAGTTGTCCCGCGTTCGAGTCGCGGATAGCTCACCAAAAGAACTAAATAAACGAGAGCTTATTTAGTTCTTTGCATATTATTAGGCCCCTTGGTCAAGCGGTTAAGACACCGCCCTTTCACGGCGGAGACATGGGTTCGATTCCCGTAGGGGTCACCAATTTTGCCACTTTAGCTCAGTTGGCCAGAGCATCGCACTTGTAATGCGAGGGTCATCCGTTCGAATCGGATAAGTGGCTCCATAATAAAGGTCATTAGTTTTGAGAAAACTCTTAATTAATGGCTTTTTTATTTTATAGATTATATTATTTTATAAATAGCTTAAAATACTTCATAATTAAAATGATTAACAACCAAAACGGCAAATATAGATATATAAATTGTTAAAAAAATACCGAAACTTAAATGATTAAAAATATTTACTTTTTCTTATAAAAGTGACATAATAATATCAGTAAAATTTTGTAGTATAAAATAAAAGTAAAGGAATAAAAATAATATGAATAAA
This sequence comes from uncultured Clostridium sp., assembly GCA_958413095.1. Lineage (GTDB taxonomy): Bacteria > Bacillota > Clostridia > TANB77 > CAG-508 > CAG-269. The sequence continues at coordinate 6,633 of CATYUF010000040.1, read as the reverse complement.
GTAGTAATAGTAACAGGAGCCTCAAGAGGAATAGGAAGAGAAATCGCAAAAACATTAGCAGAAAATGGATTAAAAGTAATAGCAAATTACAATAAATCACAAAAAGAAGCAGAAAATTTTAGAGAAGAATTAAAAAATAAAAATATTGAAATTGACATTTTTAAAGCAGATGTATCAAAAAGGGAAGAATGCAAAAAATTAGTAAACTTTGTGCTTGAAAAATATAAAAAAATTGATATTTTAATTAATAATGCAGGAATAGATAAATGTCAATTAATAACAGAAGTAACAGATGAGGATTGGAATAATTTAATTAATACAAATTTATATTCAGCATTTTGCATGTGCCAAGAAGTTTTACCAAATATGCTCCATAATAAAGAAGGAAATATAATAAATATATCGTCAATATGGGGAATAGTAGGAGCTTCACAAGAAATTATGTATTCAATAACAAAAGCAGGACTTGATGGATTAACAAAAGCATTAGCCAAAGAAGTAGGACCTTCAAATATACGAGTAAACTCTATTGCACCAGGTTTAATAGATACAGATATGAATAAAGAATTAACAAAAGAAGAAATAAATTATATAAAAGAAGAAACACCTCTTCAGAAAATTGGAAAAGTAGAAGATATTGCCAAATGTGTCAATTGGCTAATAGAGGACAATTTTACAACGGGGCAAGTTATTTCAATTAATGGAGGTTGGATTATAACTTAAAAAGAATATAAATATACAAAACAGAAAAGGACATAAAGGAAAGGAGAGAGAAGATGTTAAAATTACCATATGGAATAAGTAATTATGAAGAAATAATAAGAGATGGATATGAATATGTAGACAAAACAGAATACATAGAGAAATTAGAAAATTTATCAGAAAAAAGAATAATGTTTTTAAGACCAAGAAAATTTGGAAAAACACTATTTACAAGTGTATTAGAAAATTATTATGATGTGAAAAAAGCAGACAAATTTGAAGAACTATATGGAAATACATATATAGGAAAAAATCCAACAGAAAACAAAAATAAATACTATATATTAAGATTTAATTTTTCAGGAATAGATACAAGCACAGTAGAAAGTACAATAAATGGATTTAAAAATGAAGTATTATCATCAATACAAGTATTTGTAAGTAAATATAGTATAGACTTTTATGTTAATTGGGAACAAGAAGCAGAAAATGTTTTAGATAATCTTATAAAATCATTTGGAGTGCAAAAAGGAAATGAAAAAATATATGTAATAATAGATGAATATGACCATTTTGCAAATGAATTATTAGGATTTGCACCAGATAAATTTAGAGACTTAGTATCAAAAAATGGGAAAGTAAGAAAATGGTATGAAATCTTAAAAAAAGGAACAGAAACAGTAATAGACAGAATATTTATAACAGGAGTAGCACCAATAACATTAGATAGTTTAACAAGTGGATTTAATATAGGAAAAGATATAACACAAGATGTAGAATTTAATGAAATGATGGGATTTACTAAAGAAGAATTAATAGAAATGCTAGATAGACAAGAAATAAATAAAGAAGAACAAGAAGAAATATTACCAATAATGAAAAATAATTATGATGGATATAAATTTTCAATAGGAGCAAACAAACAAATATATAATTCAAATATGTGTCTATATTTTTTAACAGATTATGTGAGACTAGGAGAAATACCAAGTAGATTAATAGACATGAACATAGCAAGTGATTATAGCAAACTAGGAAATATGTTAGATTTATGTGTTGGAGAAAATAAAGAAGAAATATTAGAAAGAACAATATCAGGAGAAGGCATAGCAAGTGAAATAACAGAAAAATTTAATCCAGCAATAGAGTTTACAGAAAAAGACATGATATCAATGTTATATTATTTAGGATATTTAACAATAGCAGGAGAAGAATTTGGATATCCAAAATTAAAAATACCCAATATAGTGATGAAAGAAATATATTCTGATTATTTTATAAAAGCCATCAAAAAAGTAATAAATGTAAATATAAATGAAAATTATGTGCAAATAACAAAAGAAATAGCACAAGATGGAAAAATAGATAAAATATTAGAATTATTAAAAACATATATAAACAATTTATCAAATAGAGATTTAATAAAATTTGATGAAAAATATGTAAAACTAATATTTTATTGTATATCAATGAACTTAAATTTATATAGAGTAAAATCAGAAATGGAAGTACAAAGAAAATATCCAGATTTATTATTAATACCAAAACAAAAGCCAGAAGAATATTATTCTGTAATGATAGAATTCAAATATTTAAAAAAAGAAGAAAAAAATAAACTAGAAGAAAAACAAAAGGAAGCTAAAGAACAAATAAAAGAATATAGCAAATTTGAAGAAATAAAATCATTACACAAGTTAAGAAAATATACAGTAGTAGCAGTAAATGATGAAATATATATAGAAGAGATATAAAATAAAAAAGTAATTGCAAATAATCTAAGAAAAAAGAAGTTATTCTGTTTAATAATAACTTCTTTTTATATTAAAATTAAAAGAATTCCTATTTTTGAACTACAATTTTTGGGGGATAGTTCAAAGATAGGAACTCTTTTATTTTAAAATTTATTTATACTAATTTTCCTCAGTTTTAACATTTTTCTTTTTATAATTACCAGAAATAATTTTTGGTAAATATGTAATAATTTTATATACAGCTAAACGAATTTTTTTACTCCACAAATAAGCTTTTCTTAATTTTCTAGGAGAAGATAAAGAATTAGATTCATTATCTAAAACTAATAATTCAGTAGGTAATTTTTCCAAATTAAAAATATAATTTTGTCCGTCATTATTATCCCACTCATTATTTCCATTTCTAAAACAGAAATTAAAAGATTCCCCTTCACCTAATTGAATTTCAGCTTGAAATCCCAAATCTGTTTTTTCCATTTTTATATCATTTATATTATCCCAATTTATTCCAAAACCATAATGAATAAAAACTTCTTCAGAAGCATCCTGAAAAAATTTACCTGTATATGAAATTTTAACTTTACTATTTTCAACTAATTTATCTGTATTAAAAAAAATATTCTTTGTTAATTCCATAAATCTTCTCTCCTCGTTTATCTTTTGCTACGACTATTATAATATTAAATTTTACAATCTTCAAGCATTTTTTATAAAAACAAACAAAATAACAAAAATGTAATTAAATTGTAACTTATTTGTAATACAAATCACAAAACAAAGAAAAAATATGTGGTATTTAAAAATAATAAATGAATATTATGAAATATACGAATAATAAAAACTATAAAAAACTGATTTTTATATAGCATTGAATAGTAATTTATAAGGAAAAACAGCATATAAAAACAAATAATTTTTTAAAAATATTGTCAAAAAAAATAGAATATGGTACTATTTAATTAGAATATTTAAAGGGGTAGATTGAATGAAGGAAAAAACAATGGAAGAAGAAAAAAACATAGAGAAGAAAAAAATTACTAATGATTCTAATGTAATAGAAGAAAAAAGTACTGAAAAGTCAAAAGAAATTGTAGAAGAAAAAGAAAGTAAGTCAACACATAAAGAAGAAAAAAATAATGATAAAGAAAGTAAGTTCAAAAAAATAGAAGACAATAAAAAAGCTAAATCTGAATTTGAAAAAATGCAAGACCAAAAAGAACAAACTATAAAAAAACGTAAAAAAAGAAAAAAGGCAATAATAATAAGTTTAATTCTAGTAATATTAATGGCAATTTTCTCTACAATATTCGCATTTATAAATATAAACAATGAAAAAATAATAAGTGGTGTTACAATAAAAGGAATAGAAGTTTCAGGGTTAACAAAAGAAGAAGCAATAGCAAAAGTGGAAACAATATATTCTGAGAAATTAGAAAAAGATTTAAAATTAAAATATGGTGAATATGAATCAGAGTTAAATCCAACACTTATGGAAGTGAAATATGATATTGAAAAGGCAGTAAATGAAGCATGTTTGCTAGGAAAAGACGGAAATATTTTCATAAATAATTACAAAATTTTAAGTACATTAATACAAAAAAAAGATATAAATGTTGATATGACATTAAATGAAGAAGTAACAAAGCAAACAATAAATGATATGGGACAAAATTTACCAGGAATAATGTTAGAATCAAGTTATACCATAGAAGGAAACAAGTTAATTATAACAAAAGGAAAAGATGGAATAGTTATTGATACAGATACATTATTAAATAAAGTAAAAAATACTTTAAATAATATAAATAAAACAGAAGAATATATAGAAATTCCAACAACAAATAAATCACCTACACCTATTGATATTGATAAAATACATAGTGAAGTATATAAAGAAGCAAAAGATGCATACTATACCAAAAATCCATTTACTGTATACCCAGAAGTAGAAGGTGTAGATTTTGATGTAGAAGCAGCTAAAAAGATGATAGAAGCAGAAAATAAAGAAGAATATATAATTCAATTAAAAATAACAAAACCAAAAGTAACAATAGACCAAATAGGACCAGAAGCATTTCCAGATCAATTATCAATATTTAAAACTAGATATGATGCAAGTGACAAAGATAGAACAACAAACTTAGTACTTGCTTGTAAAAAATTAGACGGAAAAGTAATAATGCCAGGAGAGACATTTTCATATAATGCAACTTTAGGTCCAAGAAGCACAGCAACAGGATACAAAAATGCAAAAGTATATGAAAATGGAGAAGTAGTAGATGGTATAGGAGGAGGAATATGTCAAATATCTTCAACTCTATATAATGCAGCACTAATGGCAGATATGGAAATCGTAGAAAGAAGAAATCATCAATTTGTAACATCATATGTAGGAGCTGGAAGAGATGCAACAGTTGTATATGGATTAACTGATTTCAAATTTAAGAACACTAGAAAATATCCAATAAAATTAAAAGCATCATCTACAGGGGGAATTGCAACAATAGCAATTTTCGGAATAAAAGAAGAAGAAAGAGAATATACATATACATTTAAAACAAATACAATATCTACAATACCATTTACAACAAAGTATGTAGAAGATGCAAGTTTAAAACCAGGACAAGAAATAGTTAAGCAAAAAGGTGCAAATGGTTTAGTAACACAAACATATATGACAAAAATGAAAAATGGAAAAATAATATCCTCACAACTATTATCTAAAGATACATATAGTGCAATGCAAAAAATTATTAGAAGGGGAAAAGCAACAACAACAGTACCAGAAAATAGACCAGCAGAGAATAAGCCAGTAGAAAACGATAAAAATAATGAAAATAAAGTAGAAACAAATACCCAAAATGAAAATAAACACGAAAATGTAGTGCAATAAAATTATATAAGGAAAAGAGAACCATTCTTATTTAACAAAAAGCTAAATAAGGATGGTTTATTATATTGTATAAAAATGTAACAAAAATTTAATAAAAAAGACAAAAAGAGCAAAAAACAATATCCGTAAGAGAATAAACAAACAAGGAAAATACGAGGAAAAAAGAGTATTTACAAATATAAAATAAAGATATATGTTTATTACAGAAATAAAAGAGGGGGATATAGAATGCGAAGTGTTATAAAGCGTTTAACATCAACAACAATTTTAATAATAGTATTATTTCAAGTATTAGCAGTAGTTATAGAAGAATTAAACACAACAGTATTAGCAGTAGATGATGTAACAGAAGAGATATCTAGAGATTATGAAATAAAAGAAGAAGCAACATTTGATTTGTCAGGAAGAGGTGATAATAGTGTAATAGGGAAATATACTTTGAAGGATAGAACTTTGAGAATATCTGGTGTTGGAGAAATAAGTAACAATATACCTAAACATTATAAGAATGTTATAGAAAACATAATAATAGGTGAAGGGATAACTGGTATAGGACATTATGCATTTTCAAGATGTAGTAGTTTAACAAGCATTACTATCCCAGAAGGAGTTACTAGTATAGGAAGTAGTGCATTTGAATACTGTAGTAGCTTAGAATGTATAAATGTAGCAAATAACAGCAGAAATTATATAAGTGAAAATGGAATATTATTTAATAAAAATAAAACAGAAATAATATGTTATCCAGCAGGAAAAAAGGATTTAAAGGAATATGAAATACCAAAAGGAGTTACTAGCATAGGAGATAGTGCATTTTATGGATGTAGTAGCTTAACAAGTATAACTATACCAGAAGGAGTAACAAGAATAGAAGTGAATGCATTTGTATACTGTAGTAACTTAACTAGCATAACAATCCCAGAAGGAGTTACTAGTATAGGAGATAGTACATTTGAAGGATGTAGTAGCTTAACAAGCATAACAATCCCAGAAGGAGTTACTAGCATAGGAGATAGTGCATTTGGAGAATGTAGTAGCTTAACAAGCATAACTATACCAGTAGGAGTTACTAGTATAGGAAATTATGCATTTTATGGATGTAGTAGCTTAACAAGCATAATAATCCCAGAAGGAGTTACTAGCATAGGAGATAGTGCATTTTATGAATGTAGTAGCTTAACTAGCATAACAATCCCAGAAGGAGTTACTAGCATAGGGTGGGGTGCATTTAAAGGATGTAGTAGCTTAACAAGCATAACAATTCCAGAAGGAGTTACTAGTATAGGA
>CATYUF010000039.1 GCA_958413095.1 uncultured Clostridium sp. | reverse complement strand
GGAAAATAAATTGCTATTTTTTCTTTTATTTGCTATACTATATTCATTATGGAAAACTTATATAGATATAATAAATTAGATAATTTTTTAAAAGAAAAATTTGGAGAAAAAGTATTAAAAATTTGTATTGATGGTGGTTTTACTTGTCCTAATAGAGACGGAAAAGTTGGGAGAAGCGGATGTATTTTTTGTAGTGAGAAAGGTTCTGGTGAGCATTTAGATTCATCTGTTAGCATAAAAAATCAGGTAATTGATTTTTTTAATAGTTATAAAAGTGAAAGAGCTAATAAATTTATTGTTTACTTTCAGAACTTCTCTAATACATATGATACTATTGAAAACTTAAAGAAAAAATATGATTCTGCCTTAATAGATGATAGAATTGTTGGATTAGAAGTAGCTACAAGGCCAGATTGTCTTAATGAAGATATAGTTAAGTTATTAAAATCTTATTCTGAAAAATATTATGTATTTGTAGAACTTGGATTGCAAACTTCTAATGACAAAACTGCAAAATTAATCAATAGAGGTTATTTACTTTCAACTTATATTAATGCTGTAAAGTTATTAAATAAATATAATATAGATGTTGTGACACATATAATGGTTGGACTTCCTGGGGAAAATTTTGAAGATATTAAAGAAACTGTAAACTTTATTAATTCACAAAATATTCAAGGTTTGAAAATTCATTCTACTTATGTAGTTGAAAATACTGTTCTTGCAAAAATGTATTATGCTAATAAATATGAGCCTATTACTTTTGATTATTACTTAGATACATTGGAATATATCTTAACACATATTAGACCTGATATTGTTATTCATAAAATTTCAGGAGATGCCCCAAAAACTCTACTTGTTGCTCCATCTTGGAATGTTCATAAAAAATGGGTTTTAAATGGAATTGATAAGAAATTAAAAACTGATAATTTGTATCAAGGGATTTTTTATAACCGCAAGGACAATTAAGTTCTTATGCTATATTACAAGCATTTTAGTAAAATTAGATTTAACTTTTTGAACTGGAATAGCAAGTATATGAATATATAAAAAAATTACTTCTTTACTTAATTTATAATATAAAGAAATCTAAAAAGTGGGGATTGATATTGTTTTATTCAATCCCCACTTTTTTATTATATAGGAAAAATTTGCTTTTATCTTGACCCTATATAAAATTTTTCCGTATACAACAAGTAAAAGTTACCTTTAAAAAGACCCTCGATAGCTTTTCTAAACCATGTTTAATCTTTTGTATTTTCTAAATTTTTATTTTCTTCGACTCCTGTTGCAATTACTGTTACAACTATTTCATCTGTTAAAGTATTATCTGTTAAAGTTCCAAAAATAATATTTGCATCTTCATTTACCAAATCATTTATTATTTTTAGTCCATCTCCAATTTCGCTTAACTCTAACTCTGAATTTCCTCTAACGTTAAAAATAACACCTTTTGCATTATTTATTTTATTTTCTGTTAATGGATTTTCTATTGCTTGTTTAACAGCATCGAGCATTCTACCTTCTCCTGCTGCCTTTCCTATTCCCATATATGCCATTCCTCTGTATCCTAGTATTGTTCTAATATCTGCAAAATCAACATTAACATCTCCTATTGTTGTAATTAAATCTGTTATACTTTTTATTCCTTGTTCTAGTACTGTGTCTGCTTGTTTAAATGCATTATTTATTGTTATTTTTTTGTCAGATATTGCTAAAAGATTATCATTTAATACTATTATTAAGCTATTTACATGTTGTTTTAATTTTTCAATTCCTCTTCTAGCTTTAGCAGCTCTTGCATTTCCTTCAAATGCAAATGGTTTTGTTACTATTCCTATTGTTTCAATTCCCATTTCTTGAGCAATTTCTGCTACAACTGGAGCAGCACCAGTTCCTGTTCCTCCTCCCATTCCAGCTGTTATAAATAATAAATCTGTTCCTTTTAAAATGTTTTTTATTTCTTCTTTACTCTCTATCGCTGCTCTTTCTCCTATTTCTGGATTTGCTCCTGCTCCGAGTCCTTTTGTTGTTTCTTTCCCTATTTGCAATGCATTTCTTGCATTTATTTTATTTAAAACTCCCATTTCAGTATTTAAATAATAAAATTCAACATTTTTCAAATTATCTTCTATCATTTGTTTTACAGCATTGTTTCCTCCGCCTCCAACACCTATTACTTTGATTCTTGGTATTCCTCCAATAACTCTTTGAGCTCCTATTTCATCATCTAATTCAGGTCTTACCATTTTTTTACCTCCTACTTTTGTGCGTCTATCATATTATATCGATTTTTATATTTTAGTCAAGAGGTTTATTTCTGAATTTATTGATTTAGATTAATAATATATCTTTTTATTTATATTATTTTCTTGCTTAAAATGCTTGTTTTATATGATTTACTTTATTGTTATTTCTATATAAATATACTTCTATTATGTCTAATCTTATTGCTATATTTTTTATTTCGTTTTTATAAATATAATATCTAGCACTTTGATATATATGCTTTTGTTTAATTCTATCTACTGCTTCAGCTGGTTCTCCATATTCTAAACTTGTCCTAGATTTTACTTCGATAAATACTATTTCTTCTTTTTCTATATCGATAGCAATTATATCAATTTCTCCTTGCTTACATCTAAAATTTCTTTCTATAATTTTATATTCTTTGTGGTTTAAATAATCACAAGCAATGTCTTCTCCTAATTTTCCTATTTCTTTCTTTTTCAATTTTTGCATATATAACCTCCTTCAACTTTTTCTATATATTCTTCTATTTCTAACATGAATAAGATATTATAAATTTCATTGATTCGTTTATTTGTTTTTAATACTAGTTCTTCAATTGTAATGGGTTTTTCATTAATAAATTTGTATAATTCTTCATACTCTTTATTATTACAAATTTTCTTTGTTCCTAAATTTTCTGTTTCATTATTTTTATTTTCTAAATTATATTGTTCTTTGCTTATTTTTCTCGAGTTTTCTTTTATATTTGATTTTTTCTTATTTTCTATATCACTTTTTTGTATTTTACTTTCTTTTATTTCCTTATATTTCATTTCACTAAATTCTGAAACTATATCTTTTACACTTGTAACTAATATTGCACCTTCTCTTATTAGTCTATTTGTTCCTACGCCATTTTTATCATATATTTCATGAGGTAATATAAATACCTTTCTTTCCTGCTCTTTTGCTAATCTAGCGGTTACACTTGTTCCACTTCTATGCATTGCTTCTATTATTAATATTCCTTTTGATAATCCACTAACAATCCTATTTCTTTCTAAAAAATTTTTAGATTTTGCTTTTTCTTCTGGTGGATATTCACTTAATAGTAGACCTTTTTTACTTATAATTTCATGATAAAGTGGTATATTTTCTGTTGGAAAAATATTATTAAATCCATTTCCTAATACTGCAATTGTATATCCATTACTTTCTAAGGTTGACTTATGTGCTACTGTATCAATTCCGTATTGCCATTCCACTTACTATGGTTATTCCTTGCAAACTTAGTTCTTGTGCAAATTTTCTGGCTAATACTTTACCATTTTGACTTGCATTTCTTGAACCTATAATTGCAATAATATTAGTTTTTAGTAATTCTAGATTTCCTTGATAGTATAATTGCTTAGGTGGATTTTTTATTTTTCTTAATTGTTCTGGGTACTCTTGGTCATTATATTTAAGTATGCTGATATTATCACTCCTTTTTATTCCTTATTCATTCCAGTATTTTCTATCTAAACTTCGATATTGTATTGCTTCTGCTAAATGCTTTTGGGATATTTCAGTTTGTGATTCTAAATCTGCTATTGTTCTTGCCACTTTCAATATCCTTCCATATGCTCGTGGACTTAGACCTAACTTTTTAAATGCTTTTTCTAAAATTATTTTGGAAGCAACATTTAACTTGCAAAATTTTTCTATGAGTTTTGGTGTTAATTCTGCATTTGAATAAATATTATATTCTTTATATCTTTCTATTTGTATCTTTCTAGCTTTATTAACCCTATTTTTTATTTCTTTTGAATTTTCTACTTTTTTATCACTTTGTAATTTGCTGAACTTTATTCCTGCTACTTCTATGTGAATATCTATTCTATCTAACAATGGGCCACTTATTTTATTTATATATTTTCGAATTTGTTCTGGTTTGCACTTACATTCTTTTTCTTTTGAGCCGAAATATCCACATGGACATGGGTTCATACTTGCTATGAACATAAAATTACACGGATATGTTATTGTCGAATTTAGTCTACTTATAGTTATTTTTCTATCTTCTAACGGTCCTCTTAAGACTTCTAATGAATTTCTATTAAATTCTGGTAACTCATCTAAGAATAAAACTCCATTATGTGCTAGGCTTATTTCTCCTGGCTTTGGATTTTTTCCTCCTCCAACTAAAGATACTGGTGTTACCGTATGATGTGGACTTCTAAATGGTCTATTAGATATTAAAGGTGTTTCTTTAGAAGTTAGTCCAACTATACTATATATTTTGGTAACTTCTAAAACTTCATCTATTGTCATATCTGGTAATATTGTTGGAATTCTTCTTGCTAACATTGTTTTTCCTGTGCCGTGGGCTTCCTATTAGAATACAATTATGACCTCCTGCTGCTGAAATTTCTAATGCTCTTTTTACGTTTTCTTGGCCTTTTACTTCTGAAAAGTCAATATTGTATTGTGGTTCAATGATTTTGTAGTTATGTATTTTTTCCTCTTTGGGATTTATCTTATTTTCTTCTAAGATTTCCATGACTTCTTGTAGATTTTTAACTGGTAATATATTTATTCCTTCTATTATTTTTGCTTCTTCAAGGTTTTTTTCTGATAAAATTATATTCTTTATTCCTATTCTCTTGGCTTCTATACATATTGGTAATATTCCATTTACTTTTTCTATTGTTCCATCTAATGATAGTTCTCCTATGAATATTGTTTCTTCTAAAAATTTAGTGATATTTTTGTTTTTTATGTCTCCTAGTGCTATGATAATTCCTGTGGCTATTGCTAAGTCGAAGTTTGAGCCTTGCTTTTTTGTGTTTGCTGGTGCCAAATTTACTACTATTTTTCTGCTAAGTAGGTCTATTTGAGAATTTTTTATTGCTGTTTTTACTCTTTCTTTTGATTCTTTTACACTTGTGTCTGGTAATCCGGACTATTTCGAAGCTTGGCATTCCTTTGGATATATCTACTTGTATTGATATTAGATATCCATCTAGTCCTTGTAAGCCTATACTTTGTGTTGTTGCTAACATTTTTTCCTTTCTACTTATATTTTAGGTATTTTTAATTAATTAACATAGATTTTGAGTTGATTGACTCTTTTTGATTTTTAATATAAGATTTGAATTGTGTTATAATTAAAATTTTGTGAATAAATTTTTTTAATTTTATGATTTGAAACTTTATTTTAAAATTTATGTTTATAGTATATTTCTTTTTACATTATTTGTCAATATGTTGTTTGATAAAATTTTATTTTCTTTATTTCTCCTAAATTAATAATTAAACATTTAATTCTTATCTTTTTACTTATTTCAATTATATATTTTCCAAAAAGTAACTTAAGCAAGAACCTAACTTTGAAAAAGTATTCTATAGATGCGAAAATAATAATTTAACATTAAATTGGAAAACTCTTTTAAATTACATTGAAGAGTTTAATATTGAATTTTTTAGAATTGACATTAATTTAAACAAAATTGATTCTAATAATGAATTTAATGCAATGAAAAGTTTAATTTTAAAAATCTTCATGATTATTTAGAAAAATACATATAAAAAATCTTCACTTTTATGTGAAGATTTTTTATATATTATACGCCATTAGCACTGACTCTGCATTTCCTATCTGTCTATAACCTGCATAATTTGAACCACAGAACTCAAAATTATCTGGAAATGTTTGTATTCTAGCGACTTCCCTGACAGATAGCCTTCTATATTGTTATGGATGTGGTGGAATTAATGGACCTCCCGTATTTCATCTCTCCTTTGTACTTTTTATGCCTTTATCATATTCTATTTAATTTCACATCCTTTTTTATTTATATATTATAATATTCATATACTATTGAATCAATAGCACTATAATTTCTATTTTTAAAATTATTTGCAATTGCTTTATGCATTTCATTATTTTTATCATAATCTTCAATTTTTAATTTATCTAAAACATGTGTAGATATACTTGTTTCTGTCATAAAGCTTTCTACTGTTTCTTTTACAACTTTTGAATTCAAAATTCCCGCTAAATAATTTGCTTCATCTTTATCCTCCAAAGCAACATACATTATTTTTTCACTAGGTAAAATAAGTTTATTTTCTAAAATTTCATTATCAGAATTATTAATTAAAAATACCTCAAATTTTTTACTTATATATTTCCATGCAACTTTATACTTTTTAAAAGTATATTCTCCAATTCTTTGAATAGCATAGAAGGAATCTTTTTGATTTGACTTTTCCCAAGATGCAAATCCTCTTCTATCATTTAGAATATTTTTGAATTGTGTTAAATATTTTAATGTCAATGGATATTCTTTTTCCATTATTTTTAAGTCTATAGCTTTCATTTTAGTTGTTATAGTATGTGGACAAATTATATATATCTTCTCTTTGCTTTCTTTTCCCAATTCTGAACCTCTACAAAGTTCATACACAAGTCCTTTTTCAATTTCAAATTGAACTTTCGGTGCTTTTCTTTTTGCTCTTTCAACTACATTTTCAATTAAAATATTGCCATTTTCTAATTGTTTCAAAATTCTTATCCAATAAACTGCATTTGCACCTCCTGTAAACACTCCTGTCCTTGCTCTATAGTTATTTTGACCTAATACTAATTGTGCTTCTCTTAATTTTTCTTTTGTTGTGTTTAACCACATTGAATTTTTTTCATTAGTTGTTGGTACTGCAATTTCATCTGTTTTTATAATTTTGCCATCTTTCATATTGCATGTTGAAAATGAAACAGGATACACAGTTTTTTCTCCTTTTTTCATATAAGAAACACAACATGTATTAACTGCACCCGGAAAAACATTTATACTTGAAAAGTCATCTACATGTAGAACCTTAATATCTTCACCATATATTCCTAATTTAAAATTTCGAAACCCTATTCCATTTTGTTTTGACTTGAAAGAGCCCATTCTAATAACAAAACTCATAATTCCGTCTTTTTTTAATAGCTTGTCTATTGCTATATATGTAACTAATAATGATATATCTTCTTTTGAAAATGATAATTTTTTTCCATTTTGTTCAAACAATCCATATTTTATCCATATTTTCTTTGTCAATTCTTTTGAAATTTCAGGTAAATATTCCCAATTAATCCAAGGCGGATTTCCAACAACAAAATCAATATCTTTTACATATATTGCTTCTATCCTTTCCTTTAAAAGATTAATATATATTTCTTTACTTATTTTATCATATTTTTTTATTTGTTCATATAATTCTGTTTCTTTACTATTTAGTGAATCTTGTATGTATTTTAATAATCTTTGTTTATTGGTACACATACATTTTGGAAAAGTAAATTTATTACCAAAAATATAAATATTATAACAACTTTCAAATAAACCATCTTGTTCTATTAAATCCGGATACATCAAAATATCATTTTGATATATATTTATTTTTGCTTTTATTCCTCTATTATAAATAATAACTATCTTTGTTGTTAATACCGCAATCAAATTAAGATCAAATCCATAAATATTATTTGTTGATATATTAGTATTATTTTTTAGTAAGCACTCTAAAAATACCCCTGCTCCACATGTTGGATCTATGAAAGTAGTTGTACTATTTATAATACTATGTTCACTTATATTTTTATAAATGTCATCAGCTAACCAAAAAGGAGTATAATATTCGCCTAATGAATGTCTTATTTCTTTTGGGAATAAATATTCATATAATTTTTTAAATTCTTCCGCCACACTATAATCTATTTTTTCATTATCTTTATATTCTAAAATATCATAGTTAAAATTGTTTATTGAAATGCCTATTTTATCCCAATAATTTGTTATTATAAAAAACCAATCTATACTCCATATTTTTTTTCCTATAGCTTTTTCAATACTTTCGCCATTCATTAATGATATAAACTGTTTTTTATTAAAATTTAACTTTTTGTCGTCTAAAAATGAATCAAAAACTATTAATTTTAGCAGCGTTGTATAGGCAGCTTGTAAACTAAAAATAAATTTATATATATTATCATTTTTTATGTTTAAGTTATATAATTTATTAATTCTTTCAACACACATTTTACCATTTGCAGTATTATCTTTCTTACTTAAATCTCCATAAGAATATATAAATGAATTAAGCCAATTTACATATACATCATTTTTTTCTTCTAAATTGATATTTATATTATGTACTATTTCAAAAAAAGATTTTTGAATAGTAGAATTTTTTTTATTTATATGTTCAATAATCTTTTTTATATTTATCATTTTTCCTCCTATTATTCGTGATTATATCATATTTTTTTTATTTTTTATACATTTTTTATATTTTATGTTATAATAATAAAAAATGTTTGGAGGTATTTCAATGAATAAAATAGAAGAATTTTGGTATTGTGTTTCAAATCAGAATCAATTACCTATTTATAAATTGAATCAAATTAATTCTAGTCAATCTTGTACTATGTTAATCAATTTTATTAAAGAATATAAAATACAGTCTAAAATTAGTACTATAAAAGATAGTCAACAAATTATTTCTAATATACTCCTTGCAACTCCCATTTATCTAAACGAAATCAGAAAATTAGTTGGTGTGTCTGATAAAAGACTTTATCTAGAATTAAGTTTTATATTTAATCGATATGTTATAGCATCTGGTGAAAATATTTTTAATGAGAAAAAAACAGAACTAAAAAAACATTCTACTACTTTTTTTATAAATGCTTTATCTAATAGCAAATACAAAACAGAAATAGCTAATGTAATATCAAAATATTTTATAGAAAAAGACTTACTAGATATATTAGATATATTCTCTCAAGCTAATGATGATAATATTTCTAAGTTATTTAAATTTTTAATGGCTCCAAAAGAATTACAGCAAAAAGAAGCAAAATATCGCGGACATGGTGCAGAACTAGAAATAGCCAAGATTTTCAGTCAATGTAATCAAATCATATATCCTTCTCAAAAAGCTATTAATCCTATGGAATCCAAAGATCCTAATGTTAATTTAAGTACAATGACTATAACTGACAAAGACATATCAAATAATAATATACATAGTTTCGATATTATTATTCTCGATTCAGATAATAATATCAGAATATTAGTTCAATCTTTAATACACTCTTCTGATCCTGGACAGTACGGAGTGGATAAATCAAATGAAACAATTGTTATTAAAAATTTAATTAACGCTTACAATAATTCTAATCCTTCAAAACCACCTGTTTATCTTTTAGGTTCAGTAGATGGTGTTGGATTTATAGAAAATCCAAATGGAACTATTATCAAAATGCTAAATTATTTTGATGAATTTATTCAAATTAATACTACTTTTAAAATAGGAATATTTCTTTATACTGTTGGTCTTATGCCAAATTTAAAAGGAATTTATTTAGACAATACATTTTTTGATAATTCCATGCTTTCTCACTTTACATCTATTATTCAAGATGCTGGTTTAAAAGTTATTAGTAAATCCGATTTAAAAAAATATACTTGTATCTCTGCTGGTAAAGGATTTTTATGTATATAATTTTCTAGAGGGAGCCTATTTTAGGCCCTCTATTCTTTTGTAAATATTTCATCTAATCTTTTGCCCATTTTTTCTATTAACCCAACTACTAACGCATTTCCCATACAAAAATATCTAAACTTTTCTGGCATACCTGTATTAGTCCAGTTGTCATCAAATCCATTTATTCTTTCTGCTTCCATTGGTGTTAATATTCTTAATTCTTTTTTCTTTGGATCTTCTATAATATGAGAACTTCTATTTACACTAGATTCACTTGTTAGCATTGTTCTTGCTGGTTTATCTAATGCATCAGGGAATAGCATTCCTCCTTCTGAAAACATATATTTAAATCCGGTTTTACTTGTTCTTTCTATTTTCTTTGGTCCTTTTAAATATTCCCATTTATCTAAATTTCCTACCACATAATATTTTTTATCTGCATCTTCTTCAAGGACTTCCCTTAATTTAGTTGGTTCTATATATTCAGGTTGCACTTTTTCTGTGTATATTTTTCCCTCTTTCATAATTCCTGAATTTTCAAATGCCATCTTAAATGTATCTGATACCTCATATATATCTTTATATTTAAAATCTTTGGATATACCTTTTGTATTATCTTGTATCTTAAATTCTTTAGCAAAAAATCCTTCTTTATGAATTATATCTTCAAAACTTTTGTCTTTTATAAAATTGTAGTATGTGGTATTGTTTTTAGTAGCATATATAAATGTTCTTCTTCTTTTCTGAGCAAATCCGATAATCTGCTGCATTTATTACTCTCCATTCAACACTATATCCCAAGTCATTAAAGCATGCTAATATAATCCCAAAATCTCTTCCTCTTTGTTTTGTTGGTGATTTTAACAATCTATCTACATTTTCTAATAACACAAATTTAGGTTTTTTTGTTTCTAGAATATCTCTAATCTGCCACCATAAAACTCCTTTTTTTCCATTTATTCCTTCAGCACCCGTTCTTGCTACAGAATAATCTTGACAAGGAAATCCTCCTACTAGTAAATTATGTTCTGGTATAATATTTTTATCTATACTTGCGATGTCTTCATTTACATAATTATCACTTTTTCCAAAGTGTGATACATAGCAATCGAAAGCATATTGATTTTTCTTTCCAGGTTCCCATTGGTTAGCCCATACAGTATTCCATTCTGGATTTTCTTTTTCTAACCCTAATCTAAATCCACCAACTCCTGCAAATAATTCGCAAACTGTTTTATCTATCATTTATGCATTACTCCTTTTTGTTTTATTGTAACTATTTTATAATATTTTTTCTACTTTGTAAAGATCAATTTGGAAATTTGTTAAAACAATTTATATGTAAATATTTATTTGTTATCAAGTGTTTACTTTTTTTATTTTATTCACTTATGTATGGTTTTAGATATTCTATTAATTTTTTATTAGACATTGGCTGAACACCTCTAGTTCTAGAAAAGTTTTGGGCTACATCTATAAGTAAAGAATAATCTAATTCATGTAAATAATCTTTCTTTTCTATAACTAAATCAACAAATTCTTTAAAAATTAAAGGAATAGAAATTAAACTTAATATTGTATTTATTCTACCTACTTTGGGTTTTTCGAATGTACAGTCTGCTTGATATTTAACATCTTCATTCCAACTTAAAACATCTATAAAATTCAAAAATTCTAATACTTTAAACTCATACTCTTTAGAATCTATTTCTTCCTGTATGTTTTTTATAAAAGCGTATACTTCACCTGTTGGATTATATCTAATTTTACCGTCTACTTCTTCACAATCCATCAAATATGCTAACCTATATAATAAAACATTTAATTGTTTATATGAATCCTTACTAATCCTAACAGACAAATTTAGCATATCTTTCCATATATCTCCAAATGAATATCTATCATATAAATCACCCACATATGGTGTCATATCATTCACATTTCTTTTATTTTCTCTAAAATATTCCTTTCCTGGCTTTTTAAAATAAACTTTACTATCATTAGCCATTCCAATTAAATGTACTTTTGGCTCTTCCTTTGTTCCAATTTCAAAATTTATTGCTTCTTTAATTCTCATTATTCTTTTTCTTTTTACTTCATCTGCATGTCCTTTTTGAACCTTTGTAATCATATTTTGCCTCCTATATTTTATTTTGATGATATTTTATCATATTTCGAATTACCTAACAACAAATTTTTACAATATATACCTATTTTTGTCAAATCTTGAATTTTATTGATTTTTAAGCTTAAATACTCAACAAACTGGAGATGATAATATGAATCCAAAGGCTAGACTATCCCTATATAATGGAGACTATTCTTATATCGAAAAAACTATACCTACAGATTTCAAATATACTTAAACTTTGTCTAAATGTACTGATTTGCATGAGAAGTTTCTCTTGGTTCTTAAACATTTCTACATTTCCTAATCGACAACCATAATTTTTTTTAAACGAAACTATCTGTGTATATTTCTTCATTTTCCCTTAGTAGTATTTCTTTAAATTCTGATGATATTTTTATGCAGTCTATTGAATTTTCTCTTATTTCCACACTTTCTCCAATTAATTCATAGTAGTCAAAAATAATATTTTTATGAACCAGAATTTTGTCTTTATGCAAATTACTCTTTCTACTCTTACATTTAACTTATAATTATCTACATCAATCGTTGCATCCATATATCATCTCTCTCTCCTTTTCCCAAATTATCTAACTTCCTGTGTATGATTCTAATAAATTCATTGTTAGAACTTTGTATAGCACAGTTGATATTCATCATAACATGAATATTATTTTTGTACTACGGTATTTTCATTAAACTGTTGACATTTGGTAAGAGTATGACTTACAGCCTTCGGGTTATGAGTAAAGCTCGTAAAGTATTGGTAAATCTGGTTTTGAACTGTATTTGTTGGTATATTTGGTGTGCTCAATTTTTTAACTTTGTAAATTTATGTGATTTGGGGTTATTTTTGGTGGGTTGTGTGCCCATTTTGAGCCCAATTATTTTAATAAATTTATGGAGGTTTTGATTATGAATAAAAAATGTTTTTGTTGTTTTAATAATATGAATAAAGATGATAATAATGATGAATTATTACAAGATTGGATGGAATTTAGATTTGAAAAATTAGAAAGTAATTTGACTGATGAAGATAGAAAACATGCTCTTAATTATGATACTTTTTGCGAGAAGATTCTTGATGTTATTCCAGACAAGGATTCTGATTATGTTTCTGATATTCTTGATGATTTTAGAGAGGAACTTCTAAATCATTGTGTTTATTGGAATGAGAAATATTATATGACTGGAATTAATGATGTTATTAAATTTATTGCTAACGCTTAAAATTCATAACATATAAAATAAAGTGGGCAATTTGAATTTTATAATTTTTCACTTTGCTCACTTTATTTATAAACTCTGAAGTGTTCTCTGCAGAAAATATATATTTTTTAGTTATATCGATTTATTTTATAACTTTATTTATCTCATCAAATAAAGCTATTCTTTTAGAATATTCTGAATTTCTAAGTTCAGTAATTAATTCATTTACAAATCTTTTTCCATCATTAAGTCTAGATATTGCCTCAACATAAGTAGCTACCTTTTTATAATTACTTCTACTCTTTTCAATTGCTACTACTTCATAAAAACGATTTTTTAAATATTTTAATAATTTATCATTATACTTATCTTTTAGATTTTCAATATTTGCCATAAGTCTATATTCGTTTTCTTGTTTAAATAATAACTTAAATAATTTTTCTTTATCATTCAAA
The DNA here is from genome assembly GCA_958413095.1 of uncultured Clostridium sp. Classification (GTDB taxonomy): domain Bacteria; phylum Bacillota; class Clostridia; order TANB77; family CAG-508; genus CAG-269. Next base: position 2,775 of record CATYUF010000039.1, on the reverse strand, counting down.
AATAAATAAATTTTTTCTAATATTATTACATCTTTTACATTCTTCAGCATTTTATTTATATAATTATCAAATTCACATGTACCTTTTAGTTTTATTAAATTACTAATATCTTTACTATATAAAAAATCATAATAAAGATAATTGTTATATATTTCATCATCTAATAATTCTAAATAAAAATTATAATATATTTTTGCTATGTATTCTTTATTTATATATTTTTCATTTTCTATCACTTTATCAAATTCTTTATACAATTTATTAACATCTTTTGTATTTTCTATAATATAATTAACATATTCTGTATATTTACAATTTTTGACAAGTAATTTTGCTATTTCTTCTATATTTAAATCACTTAATAAATAAATTGTAATTAACACATTAGATTTAGGAACTGTATTTCTTATACTATAATGTTTTAAAGTATTAAAAAATGAGTCTAATTTTCTAATATATGCTTCAATATTCTTTTTAGAATTATGATTTTTATAAAATATAGCAAACCATTTATAATCGTTATATGCTGCAATTTCAGGATTTAGAAATATCTTATCTATTTTCACTTTCATCTCATTATCATTAATATATGCATTTGATATTTTTTCTTTTTCATTTTCTGTTAGAAAATTTATTGAATAATCTTTATAATTATAATCGTAATCATGTGATATTTTATAAAAACTTCTATTAAGTTTATCCAAAATAGCAAGAATATTATTTTTATCAGAAGAATATTTTTTGAATTCTTTCTTTAAATAATTATTAAATGTATATTCTTCATCCTTTTTTAGTTCATTTATTAAAATATCTTTTAATTTTTCTTCTGAAAGATTATTTACAAAATTTGATAAAATTTCATCAAAGAAAATTGGTTTTATAAAATCACTTTTATATCTATTATAATTTTCATATCTATCATATTCATCATAGTAATCCTCTTCATCTTCCTCATACTCATCTTCATAGTCATTTTCTGACCAATCTTCATAATCTTTAAAATCCTCTGGTGAAACAGCAAAAAACAAAGCTACCATATGTTTACATATAGTATTGCCATTAGCAAATGGACAATCACAAAATGAACTTTTAGGATGTTTCGTATTTATCATTACATAATATGGTTCTTTATTTGTTCCCTGAACTTCTCCTTCATACTCAAAATCAGATAATTGTATATAAGAGATTACATTCCCATTTTTATAATAATCATATCCCCTATAAACAGATTTAATACTTGCACTATTTAAAATACTCATTTTCTTCTCCTTTTATTTGTATGCATAGATATTATAACATGTTTATTAATTTTTAAAAAGCAAAATAATCCTTCAGTCAGGATAAAGACATAAAAATTTTTTAAAAAACCTTTAATAAAAATCTTAATTTTTCAATAATTACAACATATATAAACATTTAAAATACTTAAAAGCATTGATTCTATTACGTTAAATACTATTTAGAATAAATTTCATATCTTTATACTGATTCCTAATTATCATTTTTATCGTAATCATCCCAAATTTCTTTAATATCCTCTATTAATAAATCATAGAATTTATTATTTTTCCATTTTTTCTCATCTTCCTTTTCTTTTTTATATACTATACATTTCTTGCACTCTGCATTTTGCTGTCTAGAAAGATGTTTATGACTTTTATAATGTTTATATTTTTCAATGCTACCATCAGAATTAATTTGAATTTGAAGTGCCGAATCTTCACAATATCCGGTTTTAGGATGGTATTTCTCTGTAAAACAAAAATATTTATAATTATGTTTTTTTATTAATATATCATAATATTTTTTCTTTATATATAAAGTACCAGAACATCCTTTTCTATACCACATTCCTTCATTATTATTAACCAATATGATTTTTTCTTCATTAACATCATTCCATGAAGAAGAAAATTTATTGTAATGTAAATCAAATTCTTTTATTATTATCGCTGGTGGCAAATTAAAATCTGTTGTTACATATACGTTACTAAAATCGTTTGAACTATATAAACTAGTTGACATTTTATAACTTTTACTTTTATAGTCTTCTAAATTTCCTCTATAATTATTAGTCTCTATTGTATATTTTCTATCTTCATCACTAACACCACATAAATTGTAATCTTCATCTATTGCAAGATTTACTATATACGTATCAATCCAACTATTACCATATTCATCATTTGATTTTTCATCTAATCTTACACTTCCATATAACATGTAATATTTTTCGTTTTTATATGTTATAGGTTCTATAATTTTCTTTACATTATTTAAGCTTAATTCACTATCTTTCACCCATTTTATATTCTTTTTCTCGGGAATTACTATTTTTTTCAAAGTCTTATTATCTAAATTTTCTATATCTTGATTAAAAACAGCTACTGGATAATATATTTCGGCTCTTTCATCATACTTATCATACAAATTAAATTGATATCCCTTATAATCTCCATATATTTCAAAATCATCTGTAAAGTAGTTACAAGTCATAGAGCCATTAATTTGCGAAAGTGATAATTCTAAAGCTTTATATATAATTCCTTTCTCATCTTCTTCATACACATGTATATTATCTAAATCTTTGATTTTTATATTATATGTTTTCATATATCTCTTGAAAATTTTCTGCCATGCTAAATAAATTACTTTATCCTCTATTACCTCTTCATTTATTGAAAAGCTTTTATCTATAAAATTCTCTTTAAAATATGTTGAATGACATTCATTATGATTCAAACATTTAAAGTTATTTTGAATAATTCTATTCAC
>CATYUF010000038.1 GCA_958413095.1 uncultured Clostridium sp. | reverse complement strand
AGAAAGGTGTGACATTACTATGACAGGGTTAAAAGAAGAGTATACTAAATTTTTAGCAGACTTAGAAAAAAATATAAAAAATGAAGAAGATTTAAACTATATTAAGCAAAGATTTGCTTCATTTGTTGATGTTATTATTGATCAAATGGAAAAGATAATAACATATAAAGAAGTAAAAATGCAACAATTAGAAGATACTCAAAAAGAATTACAAGATAAACTAAATAAAATGGAAAATATAATAAATAACATCGAAAAAGATATTTATGCAGAAGATGGATTTGACTTTGAAATTGTTTGTCCATATTGTAATTATCAATTTATCATCGATGTAGATGAAGATAAAACAGAAATGGAATGTCCAGAATGTCACAATATTATAGAACTAGATTGGACCGGAGATGGTTCAGAAGACACTACTGAATATGAAGGTTGTAGTGGAAGTTGTTCAATATGCTCTGGATGTGATTCAGATAACGATTACAGCGAAGAAGAAAATGAAGTTGAAGAAGAAAAAAATAAAAATCAAAGACAAGAAAATGATGATGATATGTAAGATATAATATTAACAATACAAAAATAAAAAATGCATTAAAATATATTTTTAATAAAATTATGATATCGTTTGTAAATAAAGTATAATTAAAACAGAAGAAGAGGAAAAATATGTTATTTGCTGAAAGCCTTGCGAGAGTACACACACACACACACATTATGTTTAATGATTAAAAAAGTTAGAATTATAATATAAATGAGATAAAATACAGTAATAAAAACTTGTAGAATATACAGGTTTTGTTGCTGTATTTTTGAAATTGATTAAAGAAATAAATAAAAAGGGAGGAAAAAATGAATAATAAGAAGTTAAGAAAAGAAAAAGGAATAACAGTAATAGCGCTAGTAATTACGATTATTATATTACTAATTTTAGCAGGAATAAGCATAGTGATGCTAACAGGAGATAATGGAATATTAATAAATACAAATACTTCAAAAGAAGAAACAAAAATAGGTGAAGAAAAAGAAATAGCTAGTTTAGCCCAAAATGAAGTTTTAATATCAAATGATGGTAAAAATATTACAAAAGTAGGGTTACAAAATGCTTTAGATACTATTGAAGGAAAAGATAAAACAAAAGTAATAAAAGATGGAAAAGATAGTTATATTGTTACTTTTTTAGAAACAAATAGAAACTATAAAATAAGCTATGGAAAAGATGTAGAAGGTCCAGTAGAAATAGAAAAAATAGAAGATATTCAAGCAGGAGATATAACTAAAGGGAATACTTTAGATGGAAGCAAAGAAAAACCTTATCAAATAAATTGCATTGAAGATTTGGTTGATTTTTCAAATAGATCAAAAAAAGATAATTTTAGTGGAAAAGAAATAATAATGACAAGAAATTTAGACTTTCAATCAGAATTATCTTATGAGGATTACCAAATAAATAAATATGGGGATATAAATAAAGATGGAATGACTAGTGATTTAATGACAGAATTATCAACAGGAACAGGATTTGAGCCAATATCTAAATCACGTCAAGAAACATTGATTTTTAATGGTATATTTGACGGAAAAAAACATAAACTAGACAATATTTATATTACTAGTTCATTAGAACATGTAGCTTTATTTGGAACAACGGGAAAAACCTCAAATATTAAAAATTTAAGTATTTCAGGAGAAATTATACAAAATGGCGAGCAAGGGTTTTGTAGTGTTGGCAGTATAGTAGGATATGGAAATGGAAAAATAGAATTTTGTAATAATAGCTGTACTATAAAGAAACAAAAAAATAATATATATGGATGTGGAGGAATAGCGGGATATTATTTTGGAACAATATATTCTTGTTCAAATAATGGAAAAATAGAAAGTGCGGGATTAGCAGGAGGAATAGTAGGAACAGGAAGTGCAAAAACTATAAACTGTTACAATAAAGGAACAGTTGATGGACAAAAATCAGTAGCATGTGGAATTAATGGTGGAGAATATTGGGCTGATTCTGCTAAAATATTCAATTGTTATAATGTTGGTAATATAACATCCGAAAATTCAACTATATATAATGCAACATCTGGAATATATGGATATATGGCAAATAACATAGGCAGACTAAACATAATTAATTCATGGAACACAGGGAAAATTGATAATTTAGGGAAAAAAGGAAAAGCAATCATAGGAAAGATAAGAATAATAACTCCTAATGTATCAAATTGTTTTTATCTTGAAACTTCATCATTTGAAACTTCAATTGCATTGCCACATAGCCAAGAATATATGCAAAGTAAAGAGTTTATAACTAAATTAAATAGTTATATAGAAAATAACGATGACACTAAAGGATGGGCAAAGTGGATACAATTAGAAGGTGAATATCCTACATTGGATTTTAATACTATATGGGATGGAGAAAAATGGATAAATATAGATTAATAAAACAAAATCCTTAGATTAAAATATTAAAAATAATTCAAAGGATTCTGATAAATTCCATTTAATCTAATACCTAAATGAAGATGGGGGCCAGTAGTAGCCCCATTAGTAGGAAGACCATCAGAATCTGTATACTGATTTCCTGGAACACCAAAAACATTTTTAGGACCAACATAACCAATAACTTGCCCTTTTTTTACAAAATCACCAACTTTTACAATAAAATTAGGATCACAATGACAATATGTAACTCGCAAATTATCAAAAGAAAGAGTTATTGTATATCCACCAGCACCTAGAAAACTTGTAAATGTAATTTCTCCATCATTAATAGCAATAAATTTACTACCAACGGGAGCCGGAATATCAATACCAGAATGAGAAGAAGAAGCACCAGAAGTTGGAGAAGGGCGTTTACCGAAATAAGAACTTATTTTAGTATAACCTGGCAATGGCCAAACAAAACCATTAGGATTAAAATCTAAGATTTCAGAATTATCAGGAGATATGTTACCTGAGATAGAATTTGAATTTATAATTGGAATAAAAAATATTGAAATAAAAAGTATGAAAGAGATTAAGATTGTTATAGATATTTTTAATAATTTATAAATAAAATCACCGCCTTTAATAAAGATAAATGAATAAAAGCTAAATTATTGAAGAAAATAGATAAAAGATAAATTTCTTTATACAATAAAAAAGTGAGAAATTTTCATAAATTCCCACTTTTCTAAAATAATATCTTAATATTAACTATAAATTAAAATATAAAAATATTAAGAAAAATATGGCAGGGGTAGTAGGATTCGAACCCACACAGGCGGTTTTGGAGACCGATGTGCTACCATTAACACTATACCCCTATATGTGACAATTAATATATTAGCACATATATATATAATTATCAAGATTTTTTTGAAAAATTATTGACTTTTTTTTATAAAGATAATAAAATGTATTAAATTAAATAAGAAATATTACAATGAAAAAGAAAAAATACTGTAAAATTTATTAAAAGAGAGTTGGTGCTGGTGAAATGCCAATAATAAATAGGTATGGGGAACTTTGGAGTAATATATAAATGAAGGTGCTTAAAACAAAAAATAAAAGTTTTAAGAATTAGGGTGGAAACGCGGAAATATTTAACTTTCGTCCCTAGCTATTAATAAGCTAGGTTCGAGAGTTTTTTATTTTATTCATATAAAAATGTAAATAAAAGAAATGCCAAAATAGTAGTTATAATTATAATAAATATAAAATAAAAGCAAAAACTAAAATTAAGAACCTTGCTAGTTTATAAAATAAAGGAGGAATTTTTATGGTAGAGTCTATGGAAAAAATAGTTGCATTATGCAAAAACAGAGGATATATATATCCAGGATCAGAAATTTATGGAGGATTATCAAATACTTGGGATTATGGTCCTTTAGGAGTAGAATTAAAAAATAACATAAAAAATGCATGGAGAAAAAAATTTATTCAAGAATGTAAATATAATGTTGGATTAGATGCAGCAATATTAATGAATCCAGAAACTTGGGTAGCATCAGGTCATATTGGAGGATTTTCAGATCCCTTAATAGACTGTAAAGAATGTAAAACTAGACATAGAGCTGATAAATTAATAGAAGAATGGGCTCATGAAAATGGAAAAGATATGATAGCAGATGGAATGTCTGATGAAGAATTAATCAATTTTATAAAAGATAATCAAATTCCTTGTCCAAATTGTGGAAAAACTAATTTTACAGATATAAGAAAATTCAATTTAATGTTTAAAACTTTCCAAGGAGTAACAGAAGATACAACATCTCAAATATATTTAAGACCAGAAACAGCTCAAGGTATTTTTGTAAACTTCAAAAATGCAATGAGAACAACAAGAAAAAAATTACCTATGGGAATAGCTCAAATAGGAAAAGCATTTAGAAATGAAATAACACCTGGAAACTTTATATTTAGAACAAGAGAATTTGAACAAATGGAATTAGAATTTTTCTGTAAACCAGGAACTGATTTAGAATGGTTTGAATATTGGAGAAACTTCTGCAAAAATTGGTTACTTAACTTAGGAATTGAAGAAAAAAATATTAGATTAAGAAATCATAGCAAAGAAGAATTAGTATTTTATAGTAAAGCTACTACTGATATAGAATTTGCATTCCCATTTGGATGGGGAGAATTATGGGGAGTAGCAGATAGAACAGATTATGACTTATCAAAACATATGGAACATTCTAAACAAGATTTATCTTATTTAGACCCAGAAACAAACGAAAGATATGTACCATATTGTATAGAGCCATCACTTGGAGCAGATAGAGCAGCATTAGCATTTTTATGTAATAGCTATGAGGAAGAAGAAATTGCAGAAGGAGATACAAGAATTGTTCTTCACTTACACCCAGCAATAGCACCATTTAAAGTTGCAGTACTACCATTATCTAAAAAATTATCAGATAAAGCAGAAGAGGTATATGAGAAACTATCTAAAAAATATATGTGTGACTATGATGTTACAGGAAGCATAGGAAAAAGGTATAGAAGACAAGACGAAATAGGAACACCATATTGTGTAACTGTTGACTTTGATACATTAGAAGATGAAACAGTTACTATAAGAGATAGAGATACTATGGAGCAAATAAGATTAAAAATAGATGAATTAGATAAGTGGATTGAAGAAAAAATGGAATTTTAGTAGAATTCTAGTAAAATATATGATATAATTACTAATAGACAAATTTATTAGGAGGGTACGCATATGAAACAAGAAAGAAGGTTTTATGCATTTGAAATTAAAAATTCCGCAGGAAACTTTGTTAGAGTACGGAAAATATTAAATGGAAAATGTATTGATGAAGGCGAGGATAGGTGGTTATCAGAACAAGAGCAAGAAAAACTTCGAACGAAATTAATGTATGAGACTTTTTACAAAAATTGTGGAAAAGAGGGTATTCCTAAAGTTATAAATATAAATGGATTTGAAATTAATAAAGAAAATGGAAAATTCATAATAAAGTATTTTAATTCAGGAATAAAATCAGGGGAGTCAGCATATGATTTAAAACTAATCAATGAAGAAAAAGAAAATTCAATTATTGAAAAACTTTCAGATTACTGCTTAAACAATATGGAAGCCGAAATAACAGTAATTTCTTTAATTTTCATCATTCATGAAGTTGAAAGAGTAATTTATGATGAATAAGGCGTACAAAACTCAGGGTATACAAATTACCCTGAGTTTTTCCATATTACATGAAACTTCTATTTCTTATTGTATAGGAAAAATCATCTTTTATTTTGACCTTAAATAAGATTTTTTCGTATACAACAAGTAAAAGCGACCTTAAAAAAGACCCGCGATAGCCTTTCTTACAACATAAATTTATTAAAAAAAGTATATTGCAAATACTAAAATAATTATTAAAATTACATTTGACTTATAAAACTAAATCATATAAAATATATTAATGATATACGAATACTAAGAATAAATAGTTTAAAAAAGTAAAAACTTTTAACTACTATTTGTGCCATTTAGTGAAGTAAGAAAGGAATGAGTGTTTTATGAAGATACAATATAAAGATAAAATAAAAGAAATAAAAGAGCCAATAAAAATTAGTGACTTATTTAAAGAAGAAATTAAAGGAAATAAATATCCAGTTATAGCAGGGATATTCAACAATGAATATAAAAATTTAAATTATAAAATAGAAAAAGATGGAAAAGTAGAATTAATAGACATTTCATCAAAAGAAGGACAAAAAGTATATAGAAGAACTTTAATATACATAGTTGGAAAAGCATTTGAAAAACTTTATCCAAAGGAAAGAATGGAAGTAAAATATCAACTAGGAAATTCAATGTTTTGTGACTTTATAGGAAAAGAAGTTACAGAAGAATTTGTAAAAAAATTGACAAAAGAAGTAAAAAATATAATAGAGAAAGATTTACCAATAAAACAAGAAGTAATGAACATGAAAGAAGCAAAAGCTTTTTTCGAAAAAGAACAAACATCAAAAGGAAGGTTACAAATTGACTTAGAAAATAATAATGAAATTTTCATGTATTTTTGTGAAGATTATTATAACTACTGTTATGGAACTTTAGCTAATAGAACAGGAATAGTAAAAATATTTGAAATTTTAAAATATAATGATGGATTTTTAATTAGGTATCCAAGTCAAAAAAATCCAAATGTATTACCAGAACTTGTTGAAACTAAAAAATTAGCATGGGCGATGGAAGAATATGATGACATTCACAAAATTTTAAATATAGAAAGAACATATAAAATAAATGAAGCTATAAAAGAAAAGAGAGTAAAAGATGTAATAATGTTAGCAGAAGCATTGCATGAAAAGAAAATAGCAAAAATAGCTGACAACATAGCACAAAACAAAAATATAAAAATGATTTTAATAGCAGGTCCATCTTCATCAGGAAAGACAACATTTGCACAAAGATTAGGAATACAATTAAGATTAAATAGAATAAAACCAGTAACAATTTCAGTAGATAACTATTTTGTTGAAAGACAAGATACGCCAAGAGATGCAAATGGAGAATATAATTTTGAATGTATAGAAGCAATAGATTTAGACTTATTTAATAAACACCTAACAAAATTATTAAATGGAGAAGAAATCGAAATGCCAGAATTTGATTTCCATGAGGGAACAAAAAAATATAATGGAAAAATGGTAAGATTAGAAAAAGATGAAGTATTAGTAATCGAAGGAATACACTGCTTAAATGATAAATTAACAAGTAAAATACCAGCAGAACAAAAATATAAAATATATATAAGTGCATTAACAGTATTGAATTTAGACAGATTTAATAGAATATCAACAACAGATACAAGATTAGTAAGAAGAATAGTAAGAGATTATCAATTTAGAGGATATTCAGCACAAAGTACAATACGTACATGGAATAAGGTAAATGAAGGAGAGGAAAAAAATATATTCCCATTCCAAGAAGGAGCAGATTTCGTATTTAATACATCTTTAATATATGAATTAGGAGCATTAAAACCAATAGTAATGCCATTATTAGAACAAATAACAAATAAAGAACCAGAGTATGCAGAAGCAAGAAGAATAATGAATATGTTAAAATATTTTGAAGAAATACCAAAAGAATACATACCAAATAATTCATTGCTAAAAGAATTTTTAGGAGGAGGAAATTTTAAATATTAAAATATTATAAATGATAAAGAATTTATAATGAAGACTGCTTCGAAAAGAAAATAAGCTGAATAGAACATGAATCTTTCATTAACATGTGTTCATTTTGAGTAAAATAAGAAAGGAATAGATTTTTATATGGAAAATAGTAGAAGATTTACAGAAATAGATGAAGAGTTTATATGTGAAAATTGTGGAAAAAAAGTAACAAAACTAGGTTATTCTTGTAGAGACCATTGTCCTTTTTGTTTACACTCAAAACATGTAGATAAAAACCCGGGAGATAGACAAGAAGAATGCCATGGTGACTTAGAGCCAGTTAGTTTAGAGATTGACAGTAAAAAAGGTTATGTTATTATTTACAGATGTAAAAAATGTGGTGCAATTAGAAAAAATAAGTCAGCAAAAGATGATAATATTGATTTAATAATTGATTTAAGTAGTAAACAAATTTGAAAAATATGAGACAATTTTTATCGTACATTTCAAATTCGTTAGTACCACCTAGCAAATTAAGAGAGTTCTTTTAATAATAAAAAATGAAAAAGCCAAAAAATAATTATAATATGCAATTATTAAAAAATATCAAATAAAACAATACTAGTTTTATTTGATATTTTTGTGTTATTGAAAGAGGATTACTATTTTAGTACACCTTATTATGATTGCTGTAAATTATTTTTTAACATTTTGGTGAAAATAATTACTTATTGAAATTCAATTATTATTTTAAATTTCACGATTCAAATTTCCATTAGTATAATCTTTCCCTTCTAATCTTTCGCCATTTCTAACTTTTAAAACAACATTATTAATCTCATCAATACTTTCATCTAAAATATCAATTCTAGCAATATTAATATTAAAATCAGCAGGAGAAATTGAAGTTATTTTACTATTATAAATAGTTGTAACAGTTTGAATATTATCAGGTAAAATTTCAAAAGTCATATTAAGTCTATCTTTTAAAAGATAAGAATTTGTACTATTACATCTTTGTTTACAAGTTGGATAACATTTATCAGTTTCACCAAGTAAACAATAATTCATATTAAGAACAGGAATTTTTCCATACACTATTAATTCATTATCTAATATATTACAATTACATAGTGAATCAACTGTAGTTTTATCTAATTCAGGAGAAATAGTATATCTAATTGCTCCTAATTTTTTTAACTCAGAAATAGTATCATTATTAAAAACATTAAAAGTATAGTTAGTAATTATTTCAAAATCCCTTTCAAGTTCTTTAAATAAAGAGCCTAACAATTTAAAATTACATATATTTGAAACTACAAAGCCTTGTATCTTATAGTTTTTTAAAGTGTTTTCAATATTAGACAATAGCAAATTTTTATAATTTGATTTTACAATAGTTGGCATATAAATATATATGTTAAATTTACTATCTAAAATATGTAATATATCAGCAAAGTTTTTATTAGTGAAATATTTAAGAGGTATATAAACATTTTTTATATTATCACTTAGCTTTGAATAATCATAATCTAAATTCAAAATATTTAGTAATACAGAAATATCAAATTTCTTAGATTTATCATTAAAGCTACTATGCAAATCATTGTCATATAAATTAAAACAATTATTTCTTTTAATTTTTTTAAGAGCATAATCTTCAACTAAAGCTAAAATATTTCTTCTTAAATCATTTAAAAGACTTAATTTAGGAATAAATAATCCATCTTCTAAATCTACATTAAAATGTTTAAATTCAAAAGGAGTAGAGGAAGTCTTAGAAAATTGTTTGATTATAGTTTCAATAGTTAAAGGTCTATTTTTTGCTTCTAAAGGAACTAATTCAGAAACATAATTTATTGATAAATCCTTATATAAATCAATATTAGAAGCAGAAGAAATAGAAACTACAATAGGTTTATCTTTTTTTATAGAAATATTACAATTAAGATCAACCTTTCTATATTCTTTAGAATAACTAGATTTTGAAAAATCATTTAGCTCTTTAGAACTCATTTTATAAACATTATTACCTAATCTAATATTTCCTTTCATTCTACCGATAATCACAGTATCGCCAACATTAGTTTCAGTAATATTTTTATTATTGCAATTCATTAATTCTGAAATAGTATAAGAACCTTGCTCATAATCAATAGAAATTGTATCACCAATTTTAACAGGTTCATTTAATTTTATTGTAATTAAGCCTTTTTTTTCATTATAATTTTGAATTTTTCCTAAATAAAGTCCCATATTATTAGATTTTTCTTTATAAACCAAATTTTTATTACCTAAATTAGATAAGTGACCGGATGAAGACATACCTCTATTAAAAACTTGTAAAAGTTCTTTTCGATTATTTTCATCGATAATATATTCTTCATTGGAATATGCTAAGTCGATATATTTTCTATAAATTCTAGTTACAGTAGCAACATATTCAGGGCTTTTCATTCTTCCTTCTATTTTAAGAGATTTAACACCTGAATTAATTAATTGTGGAATATAATCTAAACCACATAAATCACGAGTGCTTAAAAGATATCCTGAATTTATTTTCTTATCATTTTCTAGTAACTCAAAAGGTAATCTACAAGGACCAGCACATTTTCCTCTATTTCCAGAACGACCTCCAATCATACTAGAAAAAAGGCATTGACCAGAATAAGAAATGCACAAAGCTCCATGTATAAAAGTTTCAATTTCTACATCAGTATTTTTACAAATATAATCAATATCATTTGCAGAAAGCTCTCTTGAAAGAACAATTCTTTTAAAACCTAAATCTTGTAACTCTAAAGCTCCATTTAAATTGTGAACAGTCATTTGAGTGCTAGCATGGATTGGTAAATCAGGAAAAGTTTTTATTAATTTAATTGCTAGACCTAAATCTTGAACAATGATTGCATCAATTCCCAATTTATAGGCTTTTTGGGCTAATTCTAAGGCAGCTTCAAACTCATCATTTTTTATTAGTGTATTTAATGTAAGATTTGTTTTAACTCCTCTAATTTTTGCATATTTAATAACTTTTTCTAAAGTTTCATCATCAAAATTAGTAGCAAAAGCTCTAGCATTAAAAATGTCAGCACCCAAATATACACTATCTGCACCATTTTGAACAGCAGCTTTTAAACATTCGAAATCACCAACAGGTGAAAGTAATTCAATCATATTTTATATTTAACCAATTCCTTTCATTTATTTTTTTATATTTTGAGTATATATCTATTAACTAAATTCGACATTATTATACCATAAAAATATAAAAATAAAAATATAAAAATCCAATAAAAGTTCTTTAATAAATACTAAAAATATGATAGAATAAAAAACAGCAAAAGGAGAGAAAAAATATGTCAGAAGAAAATACAAAAACAAAAAAAGTAAAAGATATATTTAGTGATTATAAAACAAGTTCAAACATACAATATGCAAATATAGAAGGACTAAACATAATAAAAAAGACAAATACTTTACAAGTATTAATATACTTTGACGAATATATAGAAATAAAAGAATTATGGTTTTTTGAAAAATTCCTAAGAGAAAGATTTCAATTCGAACAAATAGACTTAAAGATAAAATATCATGAAGGAGTAAAATTAAATTCAATACAAAAAGAGTGGAAAAATATTATTGCATATATGGCACATAAATATCCATTAATGAAGCCAATGTTACTATTAAAAAGTGATGTTAGTGTTGAAGGAAAAGAAATAAATGTAAAAATGCACATAAAAGGTGCAGATTTTTTAAAGGCAAAAAAGACAGATAAGGAATTAGAAAAAGTCCTTAAAAATATCTTTGGAGTTGAGTACAAGGTAAACTTGACAGAGCAATTATCCAAAGAAGAAATTAAACAAATTGAAGAAGAAATAAAAAATGTAGAAGAAAAAGCCATTGCACATATTGAAGAATTAAATATGATGCAAGCTAAAGAAAATGAAAAAGAAGCAAATAATCCAAATAGCCAAGATGTGCCAGAATATAATGACCCAGACTATATGCCGCCAACAGGACTAGAAGGATATATTCCAGAAGAGGAAATAGATGGAGGTCTTCCACCAATACCAGATGATATTGACGAGTATGAAGAACAAGAATATATAATGGGAAAACCATCTAAAGCAAAAGAAAATAAAGTAAATATCAAAGATATAACAGCAAGTAATTCTAGAATTACAATAGAAGGAAGAATATTAACAAGTGAATGTAGAGAAACAAGAACAGGAAAAGGAATGTTAATATTTGATATATATGATGGAACAGGAACAATTACTTGTAAATCTTTTGCAAAGACTCTTTCAGAAGGAAAAGAAATTATAGAAAAAATTCAAAATGCAAAAGCAATAAAAGCAATAGGAAAAGCAGGACTAGATGCATATGCTGGAGATGTAACAATAATGGCAAATACTATTATTGCAAGTAATAGTGATGTACCAGAGCTTCCAGAAGATGATGAAGATACACCATTAATTTTAGGAATGAATCCAAATATAATAGAAAATGTAGTGAAAATTTCCGAATTAAATGTAGATGATGGAAAAGTAGCACTAGATGGTGAGATTATAGGAATGGAAGATAGAGAACTAAAATCTGGAAAAACACTTCTAAGTTTTGATTTATATGATGGTTCAAGTAGTATGACTTGTAAAGCATTTTTAAATAAAGATGTTAGTAAAAAAGTAATAAAAAGAATGAAAAATGCAAAAGGGGTAAAAATTTCTGGAAATGCTCAAATGGATTCATTTTCTAACGAACTAACAGTAATGGCAAATACAATAGTAGAAAGTGAAGGTTTAAAGAAAACAATAAGACAAGATAATAGCGAAGTAAAAAGAGTAGAATTACATATGCATACAAAAATGAGCCAAATGGATGCAATGACATCAGCAACAGATTTAATAAAAAGAGCAATGAAATGGGGAATGAAGTCAATAGCAATAACAGACCATGGTGTAGTACAAGCATTTCCAGAAGCTCACAAAATGTTAGGATATGATAATAAAGATATAAAAATAATTTATGGAGTTGAAGCATATCTTGCTCCAGATAATACAAAAACAGTATATAATGGAAAAAGCCAAAGTATAGATACAACATATTGTGTACTAGACTTAGAAACCACAGGTTTTTCAGCTGTTACAGAAAAAATAACAGAAGTAGGAATAATGAAAGTAAAAAATGGAGAAGTAATTGATGAATTTAGTACATTTGTAAATCCAGAAAAACATATTCCAGAAAGAGTAACCGAAGTAACAAACATAACAGATGAAATGGTAAAAGATGCAGAAACTATAGAAAAAGTATTTCCAAAAATATTAGAGTTTTTAGGAGATGATAAAGAAACTGTAATAGTAGCACATAATGCAAATTTTGATGTAGGATTTCTAAAACAAAATGCAAAAGCTTTAGGATATGAATTTAACTATACATATTTAGATACATTAAGTTTAGCAAAAGATTTATTCCCTGATTATAAAAAATATAAACTTGGAAAAATAGCAGAAAATTTAGGAATAAAAGTAGAAGTAGCACACCGTGCTTTAGATGATGTTGATACAACTGTTAAAGTATTTAAGGTAATGATAGATATGTTAAAGAAAAAAGGGGCTGAGATAGTTGAAGATATAGACAGAGTTGCAGCAGATTCAGAAGCTAAAAAAGAAGAATATAAAAAATTAAAGACATATCATGCAATAATATTAGCTAAAAATTATGTAGGACTAAGAAATCTATATAAATTAGTATCATTATCACATTTACATTATTTTTATAGAAAACCTAGAATTTTAAAGAGTTTATATAAAAAATATTCAGAAGGGTTAATACTAGGAAGTGCTTGTGAAGCAGGAGAAGTATATCAAGCAATAGAACTTGGTAAAACAGATGAAGAAATAGAAGAAATTGCAAGTGACTATGATTACTTAGAAATTCAACCAACAGGAAACAATGAATTTTTAATAAGAAATGAAAAAGTTGCTGATGAAGAAGCTTTAAGAGATATAAATAGAAAAATAGTAGCATTAGGAGAAAAATTAAATAAACCAGTAGTAGCAACTTGTGATGTTCACTTTATGGACCCACAAGATGAAATATATAGGCGTATATTAGAAGCTGGACAAAAATATGATGATGCAGATAATCAAGCACCACTATACTTAAGAACAACAGAAGAAATGCTAGACGAGTTTAGTTACTTAGGAAAAGAAAAAGCATATGAAGTCGTTGTAACAAACACAAATAAAATATCAGCTCTGTGTGACCAAATAAGTCCAATATCACCTGAAAAATGTCCTCCACACATACCAGGATGTGAGCAAACTATTAAAGACATAGCATATAATAAAGCACATGAGTTATATGGTGACCCACTTCCAGAAATAGTGCAAACAAGACTTGATAAAGAACTAGATTCAATCATAAAAAATGGATTTTCAGTTATGTATATAATTGCACAAAAATTAGTATGGAAGTCAAATGAAGATGGATATATAGTTGGTTCAAGAGGGTCAGTAGGTTCTTCCTTTGTTGCAAATATGACAGGAATAACAGAAGTAAATTCATTACCAGCACATTATAGATGTCCAAACTGTAAATATTCAGACTTTACAGATTATGGAGTAAAAAATGGATTTGACTTACCAGATAAGGAATGTCCAAAATGTGGTCATAAACTAGATAAAGATGGAATGGATATACCATTTGAAACTTTCTTAGGATTTAATGGTGATAAAGAGCCAGATATAGACTTAAACTTCTCAGGAGAATATCAAGCAAAAGCACATAAATATACAGAAGTAATATTTGGAAAAGGTACAACCTTTAAAGCAGGAACAATAGGTACAGTAGCAGATAAAACAGCATTTGGATATGTTAAAAATTATTATGAAGAAAGACATATTCCAGTAAATCAAGCAGAAATAAAAAGAATATCACAAGGATGCACAGGAATAAAAAGAACAACAGGTCAACATCCGGGGGGAATCATAGTAGTTCCAAAAGGAAGAGAAATATATGAATTTTGCCCAGTACAACACCCAGCAGATGATCCAAATTCAGACATCATAACAACACATTTTGACTATCACTCAATAGATGCAAACCTATTAAAATTAGATATACTAGGACACGACGATCCGACAGTTATAAGAATGCTACAAGACATAACAGGAATTGACCCAACAAAAGTACCACTAGATGACAAAGAAACAATGTCAATATTTAGTTCAACAAAAGCACTAGGAGTAACACCTGAACAAATACACTCAGAAGTAGGAAGTTTTGGGATACCAGAATTTGGAACAAAATTTGTTAGAGGAATGTTAGTAGACACAAAACCAACAACCTTTGACGAACTAATTCGTATATCAGGATTATCACATGGTACAGACGTGTGGTTAGGAAATGCACAAAGCTTAATAGAACAAGGAACAGTAACACTAACAGAAGCAATATGTTGTCGTGATGATATAATGATATACTTAATAAAACAAGGAGTACCACCAAATCCAGCATTTAAAATAATGGAAACAGTTCGTAAAGGAAAAGCCTTAAAAGACCCAGCAAAATGGGCAGAATATGTAAGTTTGATGAAAGAGCATAATGTACCAGACTGGTATATAAAATCCTGTGAAAAAATTAAATATATGTTTCCAAAAGCCCACGCAGCAGCATATGTAACAAATGCTTTTAGAATAGCATGGTTTAAAGTACATGAGCCTAAAGCATATTATACAGCATTTTTCTCAATAAGAGCAGCAGATGACTTTGATAGTGAAATTATGATATTTGGAAAAGAAAAAGTGAAAAATAAAATGAAAGAAATTGATTTATTAGGAAATAATGCAACTCCAAAAGACAAGACAATGTATCCGGTATTAGAACTTGTTTTAGAAATGTATGAAAGAGGAATAAAATTCTTACCAATAGATTTATATAAATCAAGTGCGACAAAATTTATTGTAGAAGAAGAGGGAATAAGACCACCTTTAAATAGTATTGCAGGATTAGGAACAGTTGCAGCATTAGGAATTGAAAATGCAAGAAAAGATGGGAAATTTATGTCGATTGATGATATGAAGATTCGTTCGAAAGTAGGAGATTCAGTAGCTGAACTTTTGAAGAAATTTGGATGTTTAGATGGAATGAGTCAGAGTAATCAGTTGAGTTTGTTTGGGTAGATATTGTTCCATTTATAATTTTAGATAAAGATAAATTATTTTATTATAGAGGATTAAATGAATATCAACATGGGGGAGAAAAAGGATATTTGATAGATACTTGTTTAAATGCTCAAGACCAATATAAGGAGCTAGTAGATAAATTTGTTGGGAATTTATCAGAAGAATAATTTAAAAATAAGCAATATTGCACAATAAAAAGGCTATTTTAGAATATAAAAATTTTAAAATAGCTTTTTTAAAATTAATGTTAATGTTTATGAATTATCATTTATAAAAAAAATATTGTATTATATACTGTTTAAGTTTATATAAGTTTTCTAATAAACTTTTAAAATAAATTTACCAAGATTTATGACATGCTTTCTTTTAGCAGTTTTTCAAATTTATCACTATATTCTTTCCAAGCTTTTTTCAAGTTAACAGGTTTCAAACTTTTATCAGTAAAACAATGTTGAGTTTCAGCAATAATAGCAGTTTTTCCAGTTTTTTTATCAATAACATCATAGCCCATTGTTAATCTAACCCCATTATAAGATTTAACAAAAACACTAATTAAAAGAGTATCACCAAAAGTTACATGATGTTTATACTGGCAATTTACTCCTAAAACAGGAATTGTAAGACATTTTTCTTCAAAAGAAACAAATGGCATATTTTCATTTTCTAAGTAATAACATCTAGCTTCTTCTAAAAATCTTATGTAATTTGAATGGTGAACTACTCCCATTTTATCTGTTTCATAATAATTAATTTTTCTTTCATAAGTAAAACTCAAAATAATCGCTTCCTTGTATAATTTATTTAGATTTTTAAATAGATAGGAAATCTAGAACCTATAATATTTTATGAATTATATAAAAAATAAGATAAGATGTCAAATTACTAAATGCTAAAGGATAGCATAAACTTTTAGTAGGATTTCTCTTTATCAAAATAGCCAAACTATTTCT
>CATYUF010000037.1 GCA_958413095.1 uncultured Clostridium sp. | reverse complement strand
GCATCTCAACCCTCTTCTTCAAAGACCCAAAATAATGTCCAATATGCAATCTTCCTGTAGGTCTATCCCCTGTCAAAATTCTTTTTCTCATACTATAATCCTCCATTCATATAATATTAAATCATAAAAATCGTGCAATCAAATCATACTCACTAACTTCTACAACTTCACACTCAACAAAATTATTTAAAACATCCTCAAGTTTCCTATCTCCCTCATTTTTAACATACACAACACCATCTATCTCTGGAACATCTTGAAAACTTCTACCAACAAAATAATTACCATCAAAAGACATCTCCTCTACCAAAACACTGAACTTCTTTCCAATCTTTCTCTCTTGGTTACATCTTGAAATCTCCTTTTGTTCTTGCATAATTCTATTATATCTAGCCTTCTTTGTATTCCCATGCACTTGATTTGGTAATTTCTCAGCAGGAGTTCCCTCTTCCCTTGAATACATAAAAGCTCCTAATTTATCAAATCTAGCAAATTTTATGAACTCTTGTAATTCTTTAAAGTTTTGCTCTGTTTCTCCAGGAAATCCCACAATTAAACTCGTCCTTAAAGTCACATCTGGTATTTTATTTCTTATTTTTTCTATCAAACCAGTTATCTGTTCCTTATTAGTTCTCCTATTCATTTTTTTAAGCACATCGTTTGAAATATGTTGAATAGGTATATCAAAATACTTTGCTATTTTAGAATTGCTTGCCACAACATCTATCAACTCATCTGTAATTCCTTCAGGATAAGAATACAAAAATCTAATCCATTTTATTTCTTCTATTTTCGATAATTCCTGTAATAATTCAGCAAGTTTTGTTTCACCATATATATCTTCCCCATATTTAGTTGTATCTTGTGCTATTACAATTAATTCTTTAATTCCATTTTTTGCTAAACTTTTTGCCTCTTCTAAAATATCCTCCATTTTTCTACTTACAAATGGACCTCTAATATATGGAATTGCACAATATGTGCATCTATTACTACATCCTTCACCTATTTTTAAATAAGCAAAATTTTTACCTGTTGTTATAACCCTATTTAAAAATTCTTCTTGTTTCAACATTGGCATTGCAGAAATTTCAGAAATTTTCTTACTTGTTTTCTTTTTTGATTTTTGAACAATATCTCTTTTTATTAAATCTTCTATCTTTTCCCAAATCTCATCATATTCATCAATTTTCAAGAACAAGTCTACTTCTGGAATTGCTTTTATCAATTCCTCATAATATCTTTGTACTAAACATCCCATTACAATTAAATATTTACATCTTTTATTTTTATATTCTGCCATTTCTAATATTGTATTTATTGCCTCTTCTTTAGCAGATTCTATAAAACCACATGTATTTATTACTAAAATGTCTGCTTTTTCTTCGTCATTTACTATATTAAAATTATGTTCTTTAAAAATACCAATTGTCGCTTCTGTATCTATTAAATTTTTACTACATCCTAAAGATATAAAACCTACATTCATTTTTACTTTATTTCCTTTCTCTTTTTGCACAAATATAATAAAACTCTATTCTTAAATTTACTATTCTTTGTTTTTATATAGAACTTTTTACATTAATTCTAATTTTTATGACTACAAATATGTTTCCTTGTCAATTCCATTAATTCTAATTTAGAAAATCCTTCAACTTGTGTCTTTGTTCTATCTTTTTTTAATTCTTGCTTTAATAATTCCTCTATTTTTTGTTTATTTTCTTCATTCTTCATGTCTATATAATCAATTATTATTATTCCACCAATATCTCTTAATCTTAATTGTTTTGCAATTTCTTTTGTTGCTTCTTCATTCACTTTATATACTGTATCACTTACATTATCTTTTCCTGTATACTTTCCAGTATTTACATCTATTGCAGTTAAAGCCTCTGTTTTGTCTATCGTGATAAAACCTCCACATTTTAGCCATATCTTTCTATTTTTACTTTTTTCAATTTGTTTTTCTAAATCATATATTTTAAATATTGAATCCTCACTTTTTATAGCAACTTGTATGTTTTTATATTCAGCATTTTCTTTTTTCATTCTAATTACTGTATTATAATCTCTATTATCACATACCGTAATTTTTTCTAATTTTTTCTCTACTAAATCTAATAACATTTTTTCTACTATATCTTGGCTTGTATATAATAGTTGTGCTTTACTTTTATTTGTGTTGATATTTGTTGATATTATATTTTTCCATTTATTTTCAATATATTTTATATCTTCTATTAGTTCTTTATCTTTTCCTTCTGCTGATGTTCTAATAACTGCTCCATTTCCTTCTGAAATATTTACTTTTACTATCTTTAACAGTCTTTCTTGTTCTTTTTTATCTTCGATTTTTTGTGATATTGTTATTATATTTGTGTTTGGCATTAATACTATATATTTACTTGGTAAATTTATATGTGTTGATATTCTTGCTCCTTTTTTGTCATTACTATCTTTTTTAACTTGTACTAATAACTTTTGGTTTCTTTTTACGATTTCATTAATATCTTGTTTTTTATTTTCTTTTGCTCCTTCTTTTCTATCTACTTGAGGCATTATATCTTCTAAATGTATAAAACTATTTTTCTCTGTACCTATATCGACAAAAGCAGCCTGCATTCCTTTTATTATATCTTTTACTATACCAATATATATATTTCCTTCTTTTCTTTCATCTTTATTTTCTTCTATATAATATTCAATTAATTTTCCATCTTCTATAAGTGCTATTTCTTTATTTTCTAATGTTCTTTTTATCATTAACTCTAGCATTTTATTTTCCTTGTATAATATATTTAGGTTTTTCATGGCTTTACCTATAAACCATTTTTTATTGTATAAGAAAAATCGACTTTTATTTTGATTCTACATAAAATTTTCCTGTATACAACAAGTAAAAATCACCTTTGTTTAGTTAAATTTATTCATTGCAATATCTATTCCATTTTTTATTATTTCTACAACAGCTTCTTTTGCAATTTCTGTTCCTTCCTCTAGCTTTTCCAATTCTTCACTAGTAACTTTTCCTATTACATAATTTATCATATCATTTTTATGTTCAGGTGTTCCAATTCCTACTCTTATTCTTGAAAACTTTTGACTTCCTAAACAACTTATTACAGATTTCATACCATTATGAGAACCAGGTCCACCTTTCTTTCTTATCTTTATTTTCCCTGGTTTTACATCTATATCATCATATATTACTATTATTTTACCTATATCAATTTTATAAAATTTTATAGCCTCTATTATGCTCTCTCCACTTAAATTCATATATGTTTGTGGTTTTAATAGAATAACTTTTTCATTTTCGATTATTCCTGTTCCATATATTCCCTTAAATTTATTTTTATTTATTTCAATGTTATATTCTTTTGCTATTTTATTAACTGCATCAAATCCCATATTATGTCTTGTATTTGAATATTCTTCTTCTGGGTTTCCTAAACCTACTATTAGGTACATTTAAAATCATTCCTTTATTAAATTTTTAATTTATCTTTTTACTAAAATTCCTTTATATTTTACCTGTTTTTTGCCTTTTTTTCAAGTCTTTTATAATAAAAAAACATTTACATAAGTTTATAATATTGTTTGCAGGACTTAAAGAAAGTGAAGACAATATTAAAAATGGTAACGTTTATACCTTAGAAGATTTAAAAAATGAAATGGAGGCGATGTATAATTCAAAAACTGCCCTATAATATATTTCTATATTTTAGGACAGTTTCTTTTATTTATAATTATTCTGCTGATTCTTCTGTTTCTGGAGCTTCATAAGCTTCTAATATAGCTTTTTGAATTTTCTCTCTAGTTTCAGCATTGATTGGATGAGCTATATCTTTGAATTCTCCGTTTGGAGTTTTTCTACTTGGCATAGCTATAAATAATCCATTTTGGCTTTCGATAACTTTGATATCGTGAATTACGAATTCATTATCGAATGTTACAGAAGCAACAGCTTTCATTCTGTTCTCTGAATTAACTTTTCTTAAACGTACATCTGTTATTTGCATTTTGTGCACCTGCCTTCCTTAAGTTTTAAAAATATTTCGTACATATTAGTTATATCTTATGTACAATTATATTATTCTTCATAAAAAATCTTTTTCCTTCTTTTTTTTACAATTTTTTAAATTTTCTTTATTACTATATAATGGAATAAGTAGTTCAAAATCAAAAAAGTTATAATTATCACCCATTTTCAGTGGCTAATTTCAAAAAATTGTAACTTATAAATTTTTATAACATACAATATAATGAAATTTCCTTTAAACTATTGAATTTTTACATATAAAATTGTATAATCTATCTGTTAAAAAGGAGTGTTGATTAATGCCTAACATAGATAATATAAAAAAATATAAAAATATACATATGATTGGAATCGGTGGAGTTAGTATGAGTGGAATTGCTGAAATTCTACTTAATTGGGGCTTTAACATTACTGGCTCTGATTGTTCTAATTCTGAAACTGTTGAAATTTTAACTAAAAAAGGAATTAAAGTAACTATTGGACATAATAATGAAGATGTTAAAAATTCAGATGTAGTTGTTTATTCTGCTGCAATTAAACAAGATGATTCTGAAATAATCATTGCTAAGGAAAATAATATTCCAACTATTGAAAGAGCTGATTTTTTAGGAGAGCTAACAAAATGTTATAAAGATACTATTTGTGTTTCTGGTACTCACGGAAAAACAACTACTACTTCTATGCTCTCTCTTTGCTTTGTTGAAGCTATGAAAGACCCTAGCATTCAAGTTGGTGCTTATTTAAAACAACTTGATGGTAATTATAGAGTAGGAAATAGTGAACATTTTATAATTGAAGCTTGTGAATATGTTGAAAGTTTCTTAAAATTCTTTCCTAAAGCTGAAATTATTTTAAATATTGATAATGACCATTTAGATTATTTTAAAACTTTTGAAAACATAAAAAATGCTTTTGTAAAATACGTAAAACTTCTACCTGACGATGGTCTACTAATTTTAAATGGTGATGATAATAATTGTTTAGATTTAAGTCAATATACCTCTTCAAAAGTTGTAACTTATGGTATTACTAATAAAAATACAAATTTCTTTGCTGTAAATATTGTTTTTGACAATGATGGTTTTGCTGAATTTGATGTATATCATAATGATGAATTTTTTGAAAGAATTAAGTTATCAGTTCCTGGAATGCATAATGTTTTAAATGCTTTAGCTTGTATTGCTCTTTGTAATGAATATAGTATTGATAAAAAATCAATCAAAAATGCCTTAGTAAAATTTACAGGTGCTCATAGAAGATTTGAATTTAAAGGAAAAGTAAATGGAATAGCAAGTGTTTATGATGATTATGGTCATCACCCTACTGAAATAATTGCAACAGCTAAATCTTTAATAAATAAAAAATATAATAAGTCTTGGGTTGTTTTTCAACCACATACTTATAGCAGAACAAAAAATTTATTAAATGATTTTGCAAAAGCTTTATTAAATTTTGACAATGTCATTGTTTTAGATATCTATGCAGCAAGGGAAACTAATACTTATGGTATTTCTTCTAAAGATTTAGTTGATAAAATTAATTCTCTTGGCAAAGCCGCTTTATATATTCCTGATTTTGACGAATGTGTAAAATATATTAAAGATAATGTTAAAGAAAATGATATTGTTATGACTTTAGGAGCTGGTACTGTAACTAATATTGGAAATATGTTAATTAAATAATGATTTTGGGGTCGGAGACAAAAATCAGCATCTCTGATACCCCATTTTTTATTTAAAAATTTATTATTATTATCTTTTTCAAATTCTTACATGATTTTTGTCTCCGACCCCAAAATCACGACCCAAAAATCATTTTATTTCTTTTGTTTGTTTTAGCATCAAATCTCCAAATACAGCATATCCTTCTTTTGGATTATTAACTAACACATGTGTTACTGCCCCTACAAACTTCCCATTTTGGATTATAGGTGAGCCACTCATTCCTTGTATTATTCCTCCTGTTTTGTTTATTAGTCTTTCATCTGTTATTTCTATTTCCATACTTTTATTATTGTAATTGTTTTCTTTATAAATTTTTTTTATTTCAATTTCATATTCTTGCACATTTTTATTATCTAAGCCACATAATATTTTTGCTTTTCCTAATTTTATTTCATCTCTTAATGCTACTTCCATTTCTTTTGAAGCATCTATCTCTAAGCTTGTTATATTATCTACTTTTCCATATATTCCAAAAGCTGTATTTTGGGATATTTTTCCTATTGTTTGTTGTTCTTCTATTGTACCTTGTATTTTTCCTGGATTTCCTTTTTCTCCTTTGGTTATGTTTAAAACTCTTGTTGTTACAAATTCTCCTGAAGCTATATTTAATAATTCACCTGTGTCTATATCTGCTATTCCGTGACCTAATGCTCCAAAAGTCTTAGTAGTTGGCTCATAAAAAGTTACTGTTCCAACTCCTGCTGCACTATCTCTTACCCAAAGTCCAATTTTATATTCATTTTCATTAGTTTTTACTGGAGTTATACTACATTCTTTTGTTTGTTCATTTTGAATATATGTTACTTCTATTGTATCTCCTTCTGATTTATTTACATTATCTATTAAGTCATCAGTTGAAGATATATATTTATCATTTATTTTAGTTATTGTATCCCCTTCTTTTATTCCTGTATTTTCGTATGGTTTATATACCTTATTATCTTTTCCTTCAATCTCAGACATTCCTACTACTAATACACCACTTGTATATAGTTTTACTCCTGCAATATTTCCAACTGGTATTACTTTAGTTCTTGGCAATACTGATACATTTATGTTTTTTAATGGCAATTTATCAAATAAATTTAATGTTAGTTTTTTTACTCCTACTTCATTTATTTTCTGATTATTTATATTTGATGATGCCATAATGCTTTCATTATTTTCCATTAGATTCAAGCCCAATAATGTTTTTATATTTATTTCTTCTCCTTCAAATACTACCATTTTATCTGGCATTGAAGTTATTACTATTGTATACATGTATATTAAAATTAAAAAAGTCAATAATATTAAAGATATTGTTTTCTTTTGCATTTTTTTCTCCTTTTTACAAAAACTTATCTTTAATTATTATTGACCTTTTATTTTATATTATTCCTTTTTATTTTATATATTGATTTTACAGTTTAATAATAAATTATTATTGAAACATTGTGTAAGCAAACAAATTTATTCCTTAAATTGCTCTGTATAAGTGTCATATGTTCTATTTGCTTTATAACTACTATACCTTTCTCTAGCTAAAGCTGTATAATAAACACTTGCTATATTTTGATTAGTATTTTTACCTAAATATTCATATACACTATCAGATTCTACATCTAAGTTTGTATGTGCAACTATACTTCCATAACATCCTAATTCTCTTCTTGGATAATAGTATTTCGTAGTATCTTCTTCTCCTATCACACTTTTTCTTTCAAAATCAATGTTTAAATATCCTATTTGGGGTGTAACTGTACTTACTAAATCTTTATCAGTTACCATATGATAATTATTATCATTTCCAACAATATATATAGAATTTTCTGATACTACTTCCTGATTTTTATTGTTATTTATAATTGAATATCCATTATATACTTTTCCACCTATATTTAATCCTTCTAAAAAACTTATTAATGACATATTATTCATTATTGGGGCCCATTCTTCTTCTGTTAAATTTGGCATTTGAAAATTTGCTGATGCACCTTGTGTAAAGTTATTATAGTTTGCCATTGCTATTGACAAATTTTTCTCTATTGTATATCTTATTACTGCTAATCTATGATTATTAAATAGAGAAGCTGAATCTTCTAAATGACCACTATTGTCAAAAATTCTTTGATTAGAATTGAATTCATATACCACTGCACTTCTTTCATTTACTAGATTTTTTAATGGTTGTCCTTTTTCATCTACCGCATCAGAAGCTCTTAAATCGCTAAGACCTGAATTATTATAAAACCAATCACTAAATTCTTTGGCTTCTGTAAAAAATTTTATTGCCAAGTCGTTAGTAGTTTCATATTTTGATAAGAATTTTCCTTGTGGTTTCTTTTGTCCATTTAATATTGAAAACCACTGTTCTGAATTTATATCTTTATAATATTTTACTCCATTTAATTTTAAGTATGTATATTCATTCCCATCTGGAAGTATTTCTTTTAATGGTGCTTCTTCTTGTATTCTTACACCTCTATATATTACATTATTCCCACTTATTTGTATATCATTTGGATTATATAGATATCCATCTTTATGAATATATTCATTATTTACTTTTCCATCAATTTGGATATAATTATCTAAAGAATATGTTATTACTACATCAGTAGCTCCTGTCTTATATCTACAGCTATAAAAAATATATGGTTTTAATCCCGCCAAATTTTCTCCATCTTTATATGTTGAATTTGTTCCTACATTAACATCACTCAAAGTATTGGTATATGATGTATAAATATAAATTCCATCATACATTGTAAACACTAATGCTGGTACATATTTATTTAACACATCACTATTATATCCTGCCATATTAAAGTTAGATGCTATCGAGTTGAAAAATGTATTTACTGCTGCTTCTATATCTCTAATTTTTGAATTTTGGATATCTGATGTACTATTATTTATTGTATTTAATTGAAATGCTTTAACTGCATCATATGTTGCTGTATCAAGTTTTGAATCATATAATTCTTGTAAATTTAGTGTTTCTATATGATTTTGTGTATAGGCTGATAATATTAATGACATTGGTAATATTATAATTACAAAAATTACTGCTAAATATTGTATTTTCATAAAATTTCTTTCCTTTGTTTTTATTTTTTTAAATTTTTAAGAAATGCAATTTCCTATAAGTTTAAAAAAAGGACGCAATTTTCATATGACGCCCCTTAAATTTCTATTATTCCTAGCATTATTTTACTCCATTAGTTGATACTATTCCTCCATGCGATGCTGCAATAGTATAAGTGTCATTTCCTGTTACTGTATAGAAAAAGTTCTTTAATTGTTGTGATAATGTTGTATTAGTATTTTTCACACTTACTATGAAATAATCTCCTTCTTTAAGAGCTAATACAGCATTATTATTATTTTTTCCTAATGCTTCTAAAATTTGTGATGTATACATTGAGTAATATACATTTTCACCTATTTTTTCTGTTGCTGTTTGTGCTGTTTTCTTTCCTGGATTTTCGTCTAAAACTTTTACTTCCATTTCTACATCATATGTATTTCCTGTTGAATTAATATTTTCAACAAATTTACTATAATTATCTGGTGTTAATTTTCCTGTTGTTCTTACTGTATCAACAAAATCTGTTGTTGCTGTTTTTACTGCTAGTTGTGTAACATCATCAGTTCTATCTGACATAGCCATTAATGGAAATACAAACATTAAAACCGCTGCTAAAATTATTGCAATTATTGTTATCAATGAATCTCCCATAACTTCCTCCTTATAATAATAAATTAAATTTTATTATTGCAAAATATATGTAATAACTCTTTTCTTTATTCTGTTTGATTGTGGTACATTTGATTCAGAATCATCTGGATTTGAGTCTTCTAATACCTCATCATCTTCATAATATACTCCAAATTTTTCTTCTGCTCCTCCACTACTTACTATTTTATCATATAATCCTTGTTCTTGCAATATAATTCCTACTTCTTTAAATTCATTTTTTATATCATTAAAAGATTTTCCACTTGAATCTCTGTATGAACTTCCATATAAAATGCAACCTATAAATTGGTTTCTTTTTTCTACAGTTGCTAATGCTTGTTTTCTTAAATCTATATAATTAATCTCTTGTTTTTCTTGAGTCATACCTTCTTTAAATAAAATTAATGGGTCTGATTCATTACCATTTTCGTAAAAATAAATTTTATAATTTTCATTATATGCTCTATAAATAGACTGTACTATTGTTTCTACACTTACTTTTCTAGTAGTATCTCCATTTGATGGAATGTAACTGTAATTATATTCTTTATCTTTATAATTTAAAATTATTTCAGAAACTTCTCTAACTTCGGAAAAAGATGACATACTAATTCCTAATGCTAGAACAAAAGCTAATACGGCTGCTGCCATCTTTAATGCGTCTGCTGCATTTTCCATAATATATCATCCTTTCTTTATAAATTTTTATTTTGCTTGTGTAATTGTAATTACTTCAACTAAACCTGCATTTCCTTTTCCTGAACCATAAGCTATGTCAATATTATATGATGAACCTGTTGCAATTTTTGACATATTTGCTGGTAATGATGTAGCACTTTTTTCTAAATTTCCTGTTATTGAGCAAACAATTTGAACTTTTCTATCATCACTATCTTGTGATACATTATTTGCTAACACTGTTTGATATAAAGATTTTACAACCGAACCTCTTTGTTTTCCTTGGTATTGTGTAAATTGTGTATTAAATTGTGTTACTTCAACTTGACTCATTGAGCTATTATTTATTACTCCTGATGCTTGCTGATAAATTACAATTCCTAATGTTATGATTAGTATTGCTAATAATATTGCTCCTGCAATAATCAATGCTTTTGATGCGTTTTCCATAAAAAATTCCTCCTTAGTTTTTACTTTTGTTTTTATATTTTAAAATACTAAACTTATTTAGTAACTTAAATAACTTAATTATTTTGTTATTTGTTCAAATAACATATATCTAACTTTTTTAGTAGTTCCATGATATTCAATCTTGGTACATTTGAATTTTATTTGGCTATAATATTGCATAAATGTCCCTATTCCATTATTAAATATTTCTTCCATTTTATGTGTTTTGTCATCATCTAAAAATTTTATATCAATTTTTATTGAGTTTGTATCATTTTCTATAAAATTTCCTTTGTTATCTTTTGATATATTATTAGTTGAATTTTTATCAACTGCTTTATTTATAACTGTTGCAACATCTGGTCCAAATATTTCTTGATTATAATAACTTTCAAACTGATAGTTTTCTTTTTTGGCTATATCATAACTCACTTTATAGTTTAAGTAAATGTACGATATTGTTGCAATTATTATTAAAATAACTACTAAAAAAATTATAAACTTTTTCATTTTTTCACCTATCTACAGTATTTTATATATGATAATAAATTTATCCCTTTTCACTAAAATCTATTAAGTAAACTCTTCCTGTTTCTTCACTAACATATGCTTTTGCTTTATATTTTCTTAATTCTCCATTAGTTTGTGTATTTATATCTTCTACTATTTTTTGATTATATTCTTTTTCTAGCTGTTTTACATCTGTATTTTCTCCACCTTCTATGCATCTTCCTTTTAATCTTACTGTTATATAATTGTCTACTCCATTAGTTGGTGCGCTTTTCTTTTGTAATTGATTTTCTCTATTATTTTCAGTTGCTAAATTAGCTACTGAAACAATATCATAAATTGTTACACTTTCTTTTGTTTCATAATTAGTGAATTGTGTATTAAATTTAGCTAATTGGTTCTTTTGTACTGTGTCATGTATCCTAGCTGATGTTCCTCCAAAACTTGCAAATAAAAACACTGCTAATGATAATATTAGTACCCCAATTAATACTCCTGCTGCCATTAATAATGCTTTTGATGCATTTTCCATATTATTCTCCTATTCCTACACATTTAAAATTCAGTTCTGTAATTCTACCTGTATTTTTATCATATTTAGTTTCTCCTGTAGAATCAAAATATGTTCTTTTAAATTGTGAATATTCATAATATATTAAAATGTCATTTTTTATACTATCTAAATTTCCATATGTTGTTACACTTTTAGGTAACCATTTTTTTTCATTTACTTCCTGTATTTTTTGATTTATAGATAAACTACTATTATAAATATCCATAAAGTTTGAAATGTTACTTACTAATTGTGTAATATATTTTTTTTGATATTTACGCTCTAATTCCTGAGGTTTTGCCACAATCTCTGATAAATCATCTTGTGTGTAAGTATTTTTCTTTATTAATAAATTACTTCCTGAAGTTTCATATCTTAAAGATTGTAATATGTTTCTATCTATTCCTTTTATAGTTATTTTCATTTTTTGAAAACCTATATCTTCTGTTGTTTTTCTTGAATTATAATCTATTATTCTATTCATTATGGATAGCATATCAGTACCTCTTAAGCCAGTTCTATCATATGTTGAAAATTGATTATTAAATTCTACAATTTGTTGTTGTTCTATTGCTGTATCATTTTTCTCTTGATAATCATTCAGATTACTGAACATTAATATGAATGCACCAATTACTATTAGTGCTAATAATACACTACCTGCCATTATTAATGCTTTTGATGCATTCTCCATTAAACTTTCTCTCCTTTACATTGTTTGTGACATCATTGCTGACATTGTATCTGACATACTTGTTAATCCTATAAATACTAATGGTACAATTAAATATCCAACAAACATACATACCATTGGTGCAAATCCTATTGCCTTTCCTATCATTCCTTTTCTTTTTATTAATCTGTCATTTGATTCTTTTCTCTTTTCTTGATAGTAGTCTCTTTCAGAATCTAATTCGTCAAATGCATCTTTAATAGGAATTTTTTCTACTGCCGCTTGCAAGCTTTCTATAATTCTTATAAGTGGCATATAACTTACTTCTTCTTTCATTTCTTCTAATGCTTCCCATGCTCCTGCTTCATAGTTGTTTACACATTTTGAAATTGGTTCTTTAAAAATGTTTGCATATCTTTCTAACCATTCTAATATAATTTCAACATTTACCCTTTCAATTCGCATTAACATTAAAATTATTGTTTGGAATTGCATTACTTCGTCTTCCATTTCTATTTGCCTCATTTTTATTTGGAACATAAGTAATGCCATTGGTGCCATATATCCTATTATTGCAAATACAAATGATAATAAGATTTCAAACCATTTTAAATATTCACTATTTATAATCTGTAATTTGTCATAAATTCTTTCTACTGCTTTGGCTATTTCTTCGTCTTCTGCTTTTTCATAAAATTTTTGCCTTTTTACTTCTATTTCAATTTGTTTTTCTGTCGTATCTAATTTTCCTCTAAACATATTTAGTATTATATTATCTTGCTCTGTTATTTCCATAGCTTTAGCCTGGTCTTTTTCGTCTAGCTTTCCCATCAAATTATAGCTCGTAGTCGGTTCTGTATATATGTAATTTATAGCTAATTTATGCAAATATGTAAATACTACTATTGATACAAGACATGTTGTAATTGCTAAAGTTATTCTATTTATGTATAGCCACTCCATTTTTAAATGTGAGGCAGCATCTTTTAATTGTTTCTGTACTTTTCTATATTCTTTTGTTCCTTCTTTTGGTATAAATAAGTTTACAAACTTTTTAATCAATTTATTTTTATATAATTTTGCTTGCCATGGATTTTCTGTATTTTTAGTATTTATTCCAGTTGAACCATTATCCTTTAGTCTTCTTACTAATGTATAAGATATAAATGTTAATATTAATATTAGTATTTGAACTATCATTCCTGGCTTTCCATTGTACCAACTTCCTGTAAAGGTGAAATTAGATATTGACCAGTTTTTTAATGGTTCTAACAATAGTATTGGTGTTATAGAAATTAACGATAAACTTTGAAATACATAATTTAATTTATCTCTTTTTAAAATTTCTAATTGCATTTCTTTTGATATGTTGTTTATATTTTTTAAATATAATGATGCACCATCTATTTTTCTATCCCCAAATTCTTTTGTTAAATATGATACTCCTGCAAATTCTTTTAAAAATATATTTGGTGCTATATCATAATATTTTTCTAATTCCATTTCTGGATCATCAGAAATTAATATTTCATAGATTTTTTCTCCCTGTCTTGATACATCCATTTCGTCATCTTGTGATACTTGATATATTGCTTCTTCTACCATGTTAAACTCATGGTATGCATGTCTTATTTCTGAGAAAAAATCTAACTGTTCTTTTAATAGCATTGAGTCTTTTTTGTCTACTGAACCATCTATTAATGTATCTATCATAAATAATTCAAATATAAGTAATATTGACATTACTAGATAATTACTTTTTGTTAAAAATATTGTTACAACTACTATTGGTATAATTAAGGCAAGTGCTTTAGTTAAAATTTTTGCTGAGTCTCTTCTTGTACTATATTCATCATCAATATTTATAATCTCTAATCTTCTACGTAATTTTAGTATATATCTTTTTAAGAATGGAATTCTTACATACATTATATATAGTTTTTGAAAAAGTACTTCTGAAGAAAATGATTTTTCCTTCGTTCCCTGTTGCAGTCTTTTTATTTGTCTATATTCTGATTTTTGCATTTTCTTTGCTAATATAAAATATGCAATGAGCATTATTACTAATAAACCTGCTGCTCCACCCATTATGTAAAATATTATTTGATTAGACACTTACTATTGCACCTCCTCTTACACTTTATACGCTACTATACTTGTTTTGGTTTTCTTCCTCTTTTTGGTTTTTCTACTTCACTATTTACTGCTACTGTTGCTTTTGCTTTTTTTGCCCAATGTTTTTCTATGAATTTGTCAAATGCTTCTACATCTGTTTCATCCATATTATTTCTCATTTCTTTTATATTTTCATCTGTTATTGGGTTTGTTATTACATATTCTCCATCTATATATTCCATTATATTTCTATATGTATATAATTGTTTATCTGTTGTTTTTGTAAAGAAATGTGTTGCATTGTCAAAAAATTTATCAAATTTTCCTTCTAATGTTTTTTCTTTTCTATGGTCAAATGTATATTCATTTTTATCTTCTACTGGTATACATTCTGTAATTCTTTCTATATATCTTTTTCCTCTAAAGTCTTTTACTTGGTGAATATCAAAGTTTAAAACTTGAACAACTTGTTCTTCTGCTGTTTTTTCGTCTGTAAACACTCCTGTTCTTAACATTGAGTTTCTTAGTGCTGTTACTAAGTTTGGAAATGTTTTAGCATGGTGAGTAAATAATGTAAACTTAGATGCTACTTGGGCTGCTTGAATCATCCAAGATGCTACGGGGTCTGTTGCAACCTCTCCGATGATGTTTACAGAACCGTCAGTTTTCTTTTGCACGTCCAACCCTTCTTGTCCTGAAATTGTATCTGTTTCACGGAAAGATAAAATGTTTCTTGTTGGATATATTTTTCTTAAATGTAACTCGAATGCTGTTTCTTGAACCCTTATGTTCATTGTTTCATATATATTTTCTATCATTCCCATTAATAATGTTGTTTTACCAGAACCTTGCTCTCCTGTTATTGATGTAATTCTTGCACCTTTTACTAAGAATTTTAATAATTGTATTGCATCTTCTTTTCCTGGATCTCTCACTAATTGTTCTAGTGTTGCACGCTTAACGTCGAATTTTCTTACAAAAAATGCCCATGTTTCTGAGAAACTTGGTCTAACTACAACAACACGAGAACCATCTTTCATTTCATTGATTTTATATCCATTTGTGTCTGATAATTGTCCTGGATTATTGTATTTATATATATTTTGACATACTCTCTTTAATTCTGCTTCTGTTTCAAATGATAAGAAAGCTAATCTTATAGATTTACCTTGGAAAAATATCCAAATACTATCACAAGCTCTTGGTACTTTATGTTCTGCTACTTGGTTTAGATAATCTCCATCTGTTTGTGCTACTTGGCTTAAAAAACTTTCTGGCAAGCCTGATACACCTCCAGAAACTCCATCTATATTCATATCTCTTACTTCATCGATTGAGCTATATCCTTTATAATGTTGATAAATTCTTTGCACTACTATTGCTAATTTATCAGCAAATGTCAGTGTTATCTTTTCATTTTCATATATATCTTCAATTTCTTGTTCCGTAATTACATATGAAGGTTTTGTTTCTCCTTCAATATATTTTAATTCTGCTAGATTGTATTTTTTTATCATTTCAGTTAAAGCTTCATATCCAAATTCTTTTTTATACACATATATTAAGATATCAAATTTATCTCTAGCTGTTAGAAGTGATGGAATATCAAATGGTATTGCTTTAGATATATTTGTTTCATCAACTCCATATTCTTGTGCTAATAAATCATATATTAATTCTTTAACATACTTTTTATCATTAACATCACCATAAGTACACCCTTTTAATGCTTTTTTTAGCTCATATTTTTTATTTTTTCTTCTTTTTAATTCTTCTTCTGAAAGACCTATATCATATAAATTGACTTTTGTTATTTCATCTAATCTTCTTTTCACAAAATCTCTCATTGCATCTAATGTATATGTTTTATCATCTATATTTATCTTTTCATCTACTGTTTCTTCTTTTTTCTTTTTCAAAAAATAATATACAGCAAATATTGTTCCTAGTAATACAATTAGAGATAATATTATATTTGTTATAGTCATTTAAGGTCTCCTTTCTTTTACAATTTCATTTGTAAATCTTGTAATCTATAAATTATATTTTCAGATGCTCTTTTCACTTCAGATATAAAAAAACCATTAATGTCTTCTGCATTTGTTAATTTTCTAAATTTTAAAAATAAATCAGGTACTCCTGCTTCTTCAGCTGCTTCCATAAATAAAGTATTATATGGTACTGTTAATACTTGGTTTTTTTCTCCTAAATATCTTGTTATATTTTTATAATTATATTTAGAATATTTATCATATCTACCTACTAAAATTAACCTTTTTCTATCTTGAATACTTTTTGTGTTTTCTCTATTTTCTGCAAAATTATTTACACTTCTTAAGCGTTGACTTAAATTAACTACTGTTACATCTGATATTTCCAATATTGTTTTTTTTGTTTCTTCATCTACATTTTCGTCTAAATCTACAAATACTAAGTCATAGTATTGGTTTGCTGATTTTATTATTTCTGGATATAATTGTTCTAGATTTTGCAATTCCGGACTATTTGATTCTGCTTGATTACTTCCTAATAAAACTTCTAGTCTATCTTTAAATACAACTTTTGTGTAGTTTGTAATTATATCTGGTGTTATTTTATTACTTCTTATTATTCTAGTTAAACCTTCTACACCATTTTGTACTTCAAGATTTGCATTTGGTCCAAATATTCCTAAATTTCTTCTTTTTTTCTTTTCTTCCCAAAAACATCTTTTCAAGTTTTCTTCTTTATTAGTTGTAGATATTATAAGAATTCTATAATTATGTTCAATCGACATAAATGTAGCTATTGCTGCTATTGACATAGTTTTTCCTGTTTGTTCTACACTGTTATTGTAAAATGATACAATCGACATATTTATACTCCTCTTTCTATTGTTTTTACAACTTTTCTAATATTACTTTCACTTGTGTTTTTTAATATTTCTTGAACTATATATATTAAACTATCTTTATATTGTGAAGATAGTTTTCTAAATCTGATTTTTGAAGCTCTTTGATTTTCTATTAATGTATTTGTATCTTCGTCATTTAATATAAAATATATTCTATAATCATTCCATAAAACTTTATATCCCAATGATAAGAAGTTCAAGTAATCATCTTCTTCTTTTGTCATATCTTTTGAGAATAATACTTTTGATAATGTCATAGGTTCTTTCAGTCCAGTTAATATTTCTAGTCCCTTTTTTAATGAATATAAATCAAAAGCTGTTACAAAATAATTTTTTTCTGCTGACATCAATTCAAAATTTTCTATACTTTCTTCGGTATCTGAATCTATCAATATAATATCATATGGTAAATCTTCGCTTTCAGAATATCCTAAATATCTTTTTATCTGATTCAATCCATTAAATCCAACTGCAACATCAAAGTCTTCAAATGTTGTTATATATGTAACAGTAGGATTCATAACAGGTACAACATATTTTGCTTTTTGCATTAAACTTGAATCTATTATTAATACTCTATTATCCATAACTGTTAATATCTTTGCTAGATTTAATAGCAAATCTGTTTTATCATACGCTCCTATAAATCCTATCTTTTTCATA
>CATYUF010000036.1 GCA_958413095.1 uncultured Clostridium sp. | reverse complement strand
AATAATGAGAATTGAATATAATAAAAGGAAGGTTTTAGACAAGATATATGTCTATGACCTTCTTTTTAAAAAAGTGTCCGGATATCAGTTCAAGCAAAAATCGTTGGCAAACAACTTTTGCCTGAATTAAGTGAAAAATGCCACTAACGTGGCGCCACATTAGTGGCATTTTTTGTGCTTTTCAAGCCCAAAACGCTATAAATAATATATTATATAAAACTGAAAAATAATCAAAACAAAAAAAGAGCCTACGCTCTTTTCACTTTACCATCTCTTAAACATTTAGCACATACATGAATTCTTTTAGCCTCACCATTAACTAAAACTTTAACACTTCTTAAATTTGGTTTCCAAGTACGTGGTGATCTTTTACTTATATGAGAACGAGTAATGCTAAGTTTATTTCCATGACTTACTGATTTATCACATACTTCACATTTTGCCATTTCTAAATTGCACCTCCTAAATTACTTAAATAAACTGACTATTGACAATTTTAACATAAAAGCAAAAAAAAAACAAGCATTTTAGAAAAAATATTTAAAAATCCTTGCAAAATAGGAATTTTATGGTATAATAAATGGGCTATAAGAAAAATGAAAGGATTGAAGAAAATGGAATGTAAAGTAGAAAAAACTAAAAATGCAAATGAAGTTAAATTAGAAATGACAATAGAAGCTGAAAAATTTGATGGAGCTATACAAAAAGTATATTTCAAAAGTGCAAAATATTTTAACATACCTGGATTCAGAAAAGGTAAAGCACCAATGAATATCGTTGAAAAATATTATGGTAAAGAAATATTTTATGAAGATGCTTTTAATGAATTAGTACCAGAAGAATTATCAAAAGCAGTAGAAGAAAATAAATTAGAAGTTGTAAGTAGACCTGATATAGAAGTTACTCAAATAGGAAAAGGACAAGACTTAAAATTTACAGCTGTTTTCCAAACAAAACCAGAAGTAGAATTAGGAAAATATAAAGGTGTTGAAATCAACAAAATAGAATATAAAGTAACAGAAAAAGATGTAGCACATGAATTAGAACATATGCAAGAACATAATTCAAGATTAGTTTCAGTAGAAGATAGACCAGTAGAAAAAGGTGACATTGCTAACATTAATTTTGAAGGATTTGTTGATGGTGTTGCATTTGAAGGTGGAAAAGCTGAAAATCATGACTTAGAAATAGGAAGTAATACATTTATACCAGGATTTGAAGATCAAGTAATTGGTATGAAAATTGAAGAAGAAAAAGAGATTAATGTAAAATTCCCAGAGGAATATTTCTCAAAAGATTTAGCTGGAAAAGATGCAACTTTCAAGGTTAAAGTAAATGAAATCAAGAAAAAAGAATTACCTAAATTAGATGACGAATTTGCAAAAGATGTTAGTGAATTTGATACTCTTGCAGAATTAAAGAAAAGCATAAAAGACAAACAAAAAAAGCAAAATGAACAAAAAGCTAAATATGAAACACAAGAAGCTGTTATGAAAGCAGTATGTGATGATATAAAAGTTGAAATACCATCAGGAATGATTGAAACAGAAACAGAAAACATGATGAAAGATATGGAACAAAGACTAGCATATCAAGGATTAAAATTAGAACAATATCTTCAAATAATGGGAAAAACTAAAGAAGATATGCAAAAAGAATATGAACCTCAAGCAATTGAAGCTATAAAATCTCGTTTAGCATTAGAAGCTATAATAAAATCAGAAAAAATAGAGGTAGCAGATATTGATGTAGAAGAAAAAATGAAAGAAATGGCTAAAAATTACGGAAAAGAAAATGACGAAGAATTCTTAAAAAATGAAAATGTAAGAAGTTATATAGAAGAAGGATTAAAATCAGAAAAAGCAATAGAATTTTTAGTAGAAAATGCAAAAATGAAAAAATAATTAAGGAAATAAAAGCTGGGATTAAATAAAATAGTTCATATTTACTCCTAGCTTTTTGGACTTTTTGAAACTGATAGAATATATTAGTAAATATAAAAAATATTAATGAAATAATTTAATAATTTAAAGTAGTTAATATAAATTTAAATTAATAGCTATGTGTAAACTATAATTATATAAGCATATAGTGAAATATAGCATAATTTAAACTTAGAAGGAGGAATTTTTATGTTAGAAAAAAACAGTTTAGTACCATATGTTATAGAACAAACAAGCAAAGGTGAAAGATCATATGATATTTTTTCAAGATTATTAAAAGATAGAATTATATTTTTAGGAGAAGATGTAAACCCAACAACATCTAGTTTAATAATTGCACAATTATTATTCTTAGAATCAGAAGACCCAGATAAAGAAATTTATTTATATATAAATTCACCAGGAGGATCAATAACAGATGGAATGGGAATTATAGATACAATGAATTATATAAAATGTCCAGTTTCAACAATTTGTATAGGAATGGCAGCTAGTATGGGATCAGCATTACTTGCAGCAGGGGAAAAAGGAAAGAGATTTGCAACACCTAATGCAGAAATATTAATACATCAACCATTAATAGGTGGTGGAGGACTTTCAGGCCAAGCAACAGAAATTAAAATCCATGCAGATCATTTAGTAAAAACAAGAGAAAAATTAAATAAATTCTTAAGTGAAAGAACAGGTCAAACAATAGAACAAATCGAAAAAGATACAGAAAGAGATAACTATATGACAGCAGAAGAAGCATTAAAATATGGATTAATAGATGGAATAATGGACAAAAGAAAATAAAAATTAATAAAAACAGTATAATTTTATGATAAATAAACATATAATATTAGCAGTTTTTAATATATTTAAGGAGAGATAAGATGGCAAAAAATGATGTACCAAAAAGTGTTAGATGTTCTTTTTGTGGAAAATCACAAGAAAATGTTAGAAAAATAGTAGCAGGACCAGGAGTATATATATGTGACGAATGTGTAGATCTTTGTGAAAGCATAATCGAAGCAGAATTATATGATGATGATAAAGCAGGTTACACATTAAATGAATTAAATAATGTGCCAACACCAGAAGAAATAAAAAAAGTGTTAGATGATTATGTTATAGGGCAAGAAGAAGCTAAAAAAACATTATCAGTAGCAGTATACAATCACTATAAAAGAATTGCACACGAAGAAATAGCAGATAAAGATGAGGTAGAAATACAAAAAAGCAATATTCTATTATTAGGACCAACTGGATGTGGAAAGACTCTACTTGCAAAAACACTTGCAAAAATATTAGATGTACCATTTGCAATAGCAGATGCAACAACACTTACAGAAGCAGGATATGTAGGAGAAGATGTTGAAAACATATTATTAAAATTAATACAAGCTGCTGATGGAGATATACAAAAAGCACAAAAAGGAATAATATATATAGATGAAATAGATAAG
Source organism: uncultured Clostridium sp. (assembly GCA_958413095.1). Taxonomy (GTDB): domain Bacteria; phylum Bacillota; class Clostridia; order TANB77; family CAG-508; genus CAG-269. Next base: position 15,257 of record CATYUF010000036.1, on the reverse strand, counting down.
ATTACAAGAAAATCAGAAAATCCATCAATAACAAGAGATGTAAGTGGAGAAGGAGTTCAACAAGCATTACTAAAAATAATAGAAGGAACAGTTGCATCAGTACCACCACAAGGAGGAAGAAAACATCCAAATCAAGAACTTATACAAATAAATACAGAAAATATATTAATAATATGTGGAGGAGCTTTTGAAGGGCTAGAAGATATTATTAAAGATAGAACAGGAAAGAAAACAATAGGATTTGGAACACAAATTGATACAAAAAAAGATATTGATAAATTTGAGGTATTTAAAGAGTTACTACCACAAGATTTATTAAAATTTGGATTAATCCCAGAATTTATAGGAAGATTACCAATAGTTGCAACATTAAGAGATTTAGATAAAGAAGCATTAATTCAAATTTTAGTAGAACCAAAAAACTCTTTAGTAAAACAATATCAAAAATTATTTGAAATAGATGGAGTAGAACTAACATTTGAAAAAGAAGCATTAGAAGCAATAGTAGAAAAAGCAATAGAAAGAAAAACAGGAGCAAGAGGATTGCGTTCTATAATCGAAGAAATAATGAGAGATATAATGTTTGAAATACCATCAAATCCAAATATAGAAAAATGTATAATAACTAAAAAAACAGTTCTAGAAAAAGCAGGACCAGAATTAATAATTGGAAATAAAAAGGAAGAAAATAAGAAAGCAAAAGGAAAAAAAGAAAAAAGACAAGTGCCAGCTTCAGAAGAAAAAGAAACAGCATAATAATTTTGCTGATTATATATATTTACTAGGGGAAACTACAATGGATAAAGAAGAATTATTTGAATTAAAAGAAAAATGTTTACCAGAATATTTGAAGCATGATATAGAGGAATATTTAAAATATAAAGAGGATAAAACTTGTTCATTTATAGACTGTTTAAAAAATGAAATATATGGGTCTATCAATATTGCTCTTATTGATGGTGTTATTTCAGAAGAGTTTGCAACATATTTAAGAAACAAATATATAAATGGCTAAGAAAAGAATTTTATAAAACAATGATTGATAAAAGATATAAAGAAATACTTTTACCAGCATATGAAAAAATAATAGTATAATAAGTTTAAAACAACAAGATAAAATTTGGGTCGGGGATAAATGATTTTTATCTCCGACCCAAATTTCATCTTGTTATCAAATGATTTTTGCCTCCGACCCCAAAATCACCAAAACCATTAAATAATCAATTGAAAATAAACAAATCTTATGATATAAATAAAGCAAGTTAAAAGAAAAAAGAAATAAATGAAAATATATTCATTTATAGAAATAGGAGAAAACATGATAGCAGAAGTAATCATCAATAGAGGAGCAAAAAAATTAAATAGAACCTTCGACTACAATATTCCAAAAGACTTAGAAGAATTAATACTAGTAGGAAGTAAAGTATTAGTGCCATTTGGTAATGGTGAAAAACTAGCAGAAGCATTTGTAGTCGGAATAAAAGAAAAATCAGCATTTGAATTAAAAAACATAGCAAAACTAGAAGAGAACTTAACAGACAAACAAATATCTCTAGCAAAATGGATGGCAAAGCGATATTTTTGCAATATTTCTGATTGCATTAAATTAATGCTAACACCAGGAACTAGAAACAAGAATAAAGAAAAAAGAATACAAGATAAAACAATAAATTGTGTATATTTAAAAAAAGATATAGAAGAAATTGAATTTGAAATAGAAACAGGAAAAATAAAATCAGAAAAACAAAAAAGACTCTTAAACTTTGTAAAAGACAATGAAGGAACAACAGTGTCAGAAATTGAAATGTTTACAGATTGTGCAAGAGGAATTGTAAATACATTAGTAAAGAATGGATATTTAGAAATCATTGAAAAAAAGGTAGAAAGAAATCCACTATTAGGAAGAAATTGTGAAAAGACAAATAATCTTAAGCTAACAGAAGAACAAAAAAACGCTTATAATAGAGTAGAAGAAGCGATTGATAAAAATGAATATAAACAATTTTTGATATATGGAGTTACTGGTTCAGGAAAAACAGAAGTGTATTTGCAATTAATAGAAAAGGTATTGAAAACAGGTAAAAATGCTATTGTATTAGTTCCTGAAATATCATTAACTCCACAAATGTTAGATAGATTTATTTCAAGATTTGGAAAAAGCGATATTGCTATATTGCATAGTAAATTATCAATAGGAGAAAGACATGATGAATGGGAAAGAATAAGAGAAAAAAAAGCTAGAATTGTAATAGGAGCAAGGTCAGCCATATTTGCACCTATTGAAAATATAGGAATAATAATTGTTGATGAAGAACATGACAGTTCATATAAATCAGAAACAAATCCAAAATACAATGCAAAAGAAATAGCAAAAATATTAGCTAAAGAGAATAAAGCACCATTATTGCTTGGAAGTGCTACACCAGATATTAATACATTTTATAATGCTACAAATGAAAATGAAGAAGGAAATACTAAAATTCAACTATTAACTCTTACCAAAAGAGCAAATGAATCATCACTTCCTAAGGTAGAAATAATTGACTTAAAACAAGAATTAGCAAATGGAAATCGTTCAATGCTAAGTATGGAATTATATAATAGCATAGAAGAAAACATAAGCAAAAAAAGACAAACAATATTATTTTTAAATAGAAGAGGATATTCAACATTTATAATGTGTAGAAACTGTGGGTATACTGTAAAATGTCCAAGTTGCAATATAAGCATGACATATCATAGTTATGAAAAAAAATTAAAATGCCATTATTGTTCATATGAAGAAAACTTAGTAACAATTTGTCCAGAATGCCAAAGTGATAAAATAAGGTATTTTGGAACAGGAACGCAAAAACTAGAACAAGAAATTAATAAACAATTTCCAAATGCATCTACAATTAGAATGGATATAGATACAGTTACTAAAAAGAATTCGCATGAAGAAATATTAAATAAATTTAAAAATGAAAATATAGATATATTAATAGGAACACAAATGGTAGTAAAAGGACATCATTTTCCAAATGTTACATTAGTTGGTGTTATAGCAGCTGATAGTTCATTAAATATAGATGATTATAGAGCAAATGAAAGAACTTTTCAAATTTTAACACAAGTTGCAGGAAGAGCAGGAAGAGAAAATCTACCAGGGAAAGTAATAATTCAGACATATAACCCTGATAATTTTAGCATAATATGTGCACAAAAACAAAACTATGAGATGTTTTATGAAACTGAAATAGCATTAAGAAAACAGTTGAAATATCCGCCATTTTGCGATATAATATTAATTAGTTTTAATAGTTTAAATGAATATAATATAAAAAATATTTCAAATGAAATGTATAAAAAACTACTAGAAAAATTAAATCAAGAAGAGTTTAAAATATTTAGACCAATGCCATCTCCAATAGATAAAATTCAAAATAGGTATAGATGGAGAATTATAATAAAAGGAAATATGACAGTTGAAGCAAATGAAGTATTAAATCAAACTTTAAAAGAGATTTATAGTAGAAATATTAAAGATATAAGAATTTCAATTGATGTAAATCCAAATAATATGAGTTGATTAATATAAAATTTTGTAATTAAAAATAATTTGAAATGATTTTAGTGTAATGTTAAATTTTAAGTTTTGAGAATAATTTTTTGCACTTATTAAACTCTTTAAAATAAGAAACACTATGAAACTTGTGAGTTACTTAAGCTCAAAGTGAAAATAAATTTAGTATTAAAATTTATTTTCAAAAGAAAGATAAATAAAAAATAATGAAGTGAGAAAGGATGAATTAAAGTATGGCAATAAGAAATTTAAGATATCAAGGTGATGAAATATTAAAGAAAAAATCAAGAGAAGTACCATTTGAAGATATATCAAATGAAAAAATACAATCACTTATAGATGATATGATAGAAACAATGCATAAATATAATGGTGTAGGATTAGCAGCAGTACAAGTTGGAATATTAAAAAGAGTTGTAGTAATTGACCTTTATGATGATAAAGGACCTATTGTGTTAATAAACCCTGTGATAGTAAAAACAAAAGGAGAACAAGAAGTTGAAGAAGGATGTCTAAGTTTCCCAAATGAATTTGCAAAAGTAGTTCGTCCAGCAGAAGTAACAGCTGAATATACTGATAGAGAAGGAAAAAGAATGAGAGTAAAAGCAAAAGAATTATTAGCACAAGCAATTTGCCACGAGTTAGACCATTTAGATGGAGAATTATTTATTGATAAAATAGTTCCAGGAACTTTAGAATATATTGACCCAAATTCAAGTGAAAAATAATAGACAAAGTCTCCATTAAAAAATTATACAAGAAAGGATGAAAATTATATGAAAATCGTATTTATGGGAACACCTGATTTTGCAGAAGAAAGCCTAAAAGCTATATATGAAGCAAATTATGAAATTATAGGAGTTGTAACAAATCCAGACAGGCCAAAAGGAAGAGGAATGAAAATGGTTGCTTCACCTGTAAAAGAATTTGCAACTGAAAAAGAATTAAAGATATTTCAACCACAAAAAGTGAGGAATAATGAAGAATTTATAAATGAAATAAAAGGACTAAATCCAGATGTGATTTGTGTTGTAGCATACGGAAAAATATTACCAAAAGAGATTTTAGAAATTCCAAGATTAGGATGTATAAATGTTCATGCTTCACTACTTCCAAAATATAGAGGGGCAGCACCTATACAATGGGCGGTATTAAATGGGGATAAAACTACTGGAATTACTACTATGTATATGGATGAAGGAATGGACACAGGAGATATGATTTTAAAAGAGGAAGTAACTATTGGTGAAGATGAAACAACAGGAGAATTGTGGGACAGACTTTCTAAAATAGGTGGAGAATTATTAGTAAAAACATTAAAAGATATAGAAAATGGAACAGCAACTAGAACTAAACAAGAAGGAGAATTTTCAATGGCACCAATGCTATCTAAAAAAATGGCTAAAATAAATTGGGAAGAACAATCAGCAGAACAAATAAAAAATTTAGTAAGAGGTTTAAATCCAATAATGGGTGCATATACATTTCTAAATGATAAGAAAATCAAATTTTGGAAAGTAGATGTAGCAAAATCAACTGAGATAATGGTTGGTGGTCCAATGGACTTTATGCGTGATGGAACTGTTATAGTTTCAGATAAAAAAGAAGGAATATTTATAAAGACAAAAGAAGGAATTTTGAAAGTGATAGAAATTCAAGGAGAAAATGCAAAGAGAATGACAATACAGGAGTTTTTGAGAGGGAATCCTATTGAAGAATTTGAGGTATTTAATTAAAATCGTATATAAATTGAAATTTATTTTAATTTTAAGATAGCTAAAGATGAATTTGTAAAAAATAAAATGCAATTCACCTTTTTTAAATTTATATGAAAACTTAAAAAATATATGAAAAAAATTGCAGAAGAGTATCCAGACTTTGAATTTGTGCAACAGTTTGTTGCACAAATTCCATGGGGACATAATATAATTTTATTAGATAAAGTAAAAGACATTGAAGAAAGAAAATGGTACATAAATCAAAGTATTATAAATGGTTGGTCTAGAAGTTTATTAATGATGCAAATTGAAAGCAAATTATATCAAAGACAAGTAATTGCTAAAAAAGTAACTAATTTTCCTATGACTTTACCAGATATGCAAAGTGATTTAGCAATTCAAACCTTGAAGAATCCATATATTTTTGATTTTATTTCTCTAAAAGGAAAAGTAAAAGAGTTAGAAATTGAAAATGCAATGATAGATAAAATAAAAGATGTTCTTGTAGAATTAGGAAAAGGATTTGCTTTTGTAGGAGAACAATACAAAATAACTGTGAGTGAGAAAGATTATTTTATTGATTTGTTGTTTTACCATTTAAGATTAAAATGTTATATTGTTATTGAATTAAAGGCAAGAGAATTTGAACCTACAGATGCAGGACAAATTAACTTTTATTTATCAGCGATAGACGATTTAGTAAAGGATGAAACAGATAATCCAACTATAGGATTGTTATTATGTAAAAATAAGGACAATTTTACAGCAGAGTATGCGTTAAGAAATATTAATAGTCCAATTGGAGTTAGTGAGTATAAATTACTAGAAGATATGCCAGAATATCTACAAGCCCAATTACCAAATGTAGAAGAAATTGAATTACATATTAAAGATATAGAAGAATTGTAAAAAAGTAAGGTATGAAAAATAAATTAAAAGAATGTATTAAGATAATAGAAAGTATAATTTGTTGCTATAAAAACAAAGAACTAAATTATTAAAATTTACTAATAAAGGTTGTAAAAATCATAAAAAATTGATATACTTAAAACACAGAATTTAAGTATATCAATTTTTTAAGTTATAGGAAATTGAATTTCACACAACTTAAAAATAAGATTGAAAAGGAGGAATTCAAAAATGGAAGAAGAAAACAAAAATGTTGAAAATGGGGAAGTTGTAGAACTTGAAGAAGAAATAAAAACAGAAAATGAAGGAATAAAAATATCTAACGATGTAGTTGCAGTAATTGCAGGAGTAGCAGTTTCAGAAGTACAAGGAGTATCTGGAATGGCTGGAGGATTTGCCGGAGGAATTACAGAAGTTTTAAGTGGAAAGAAAAACCTAGCAAAAGGAATTAAAGTTGACATAGAAGAAGAAAAAGTAAAAATTGATGTAAATATCATAGTAGAATATGGCTCAAGAATACCAGATGTTGCATTTGAAATCCAAAATAGAGTAAAAAAATCAGTAGAAGGTATGACAGGATTAAAAGTTGAAGAAGTAAATGTTCATGTTCAAGGTGTTAACACAGATGTAGCTAAGCCTAATGAAGATAAAGAAGAAAAAACAGAAGAAAATGATTAATTATATGATGGATAAGAAAATGTAAAATATAACTTACAAAAAACAATTAGTTTATAAAAAATCTCACATTATACATAATAAGAAAAGGAGAAGAAAAAGATGAAAATTTTAGAAAAACTTACATTAATAATATATTCATATGTAATACTAATAATATCTGTATTAGCTTGTTTATTAGTATTTGGTTGGATAGATATTGACCTAGTAGGGGAAATAATAAAAGGAGCAATAGTTAGTAGTACTTGGGGAAAAGTAATACTTGGTGTTAGTGTAGTATTTATATTACTTTCAATTAAATGTATATTCTTTGATTCAACATCAAGAGAACAAATAAAAGAAAGACAAGGAGTATTACTAGAAAATGAAAGTGGAAAATTAATGATTTCTAAAGAAACAATAGAAAACTTAGTAAATTCAGTAGCAAAAGGATTTGAAAGCACAGAAGATGTAACAACTAGAGTTGAATTAGATAAAGACAATAATGTTAAAGTATATGCAAATTTAATAGTAAGTTCAGAGGCAGTAATAAAAGATTTATCTGCTAAACTTCAAACTAGCATAAAAGAAAAAATAAAAAAAGCAACAGATTTAGAAGTAAATGAAGTAAATATAACTGTTAAAAAAGTTGCTCCAAAAGAAGAAAATGCATAAAATCAAAATTTATACTTGGGCAAAGAAAGGAAGTGTAAATAATGAACAATTTTAAAGATTTTTGGAATCAATACAAAGGTGCAATAATAGGAATAATAATAGCAATTTTAATATTAATAACAAGGCTAGATAAATTAATTTTAGCAATAGTTGTGTTATTCTTAGGAGCATTTATAGGAAATTATGTTCAAAGAAATAAGGAAGATGTGAAAGCAAAATTAAAAAAATTTATAGATAAGATGTAGATAGAAAGGGTAGTTATGAATAGAACAGCAATTAGAGAACAAGCTTTTAAATTGTTATATAGTATAGAAATACAAAACAAAAAAACAATAGAAGAGCAAAAAGAACAAATGGACTTATATTTTGAAAGTAATAACATAGAAAATAAAAATGCAAAGGAATATATAGAAGATGCAATTTTAGGAATAGAAAAAAATAAAGAAGAAATAAAATTACAAATTGAAAAAAACCTAAAATCTGATTGGAAAATAGAAAGAATTTCTAAAATAGATTTAGCAATTTTAAAATTGGCTATTTATGAAATAAAATATAAAGAAATACCTTTTAAAGTAGTTATAAATGAAGCAGTAGAACTAGCCAAAAAATATGGAGAAGATTCATCAAAGAATTTTGTTAATGGGATTTTAGCAAGTATAGTAAAAGAATAGCAGGTTATAGGGATATTTTATTTATAAAATATCCCTAGTTTAAATATAAAGGAAGAATAGTTTGAAAGAAAAAACTTTCATTGCTATGAGTACCTTTTGAGTAAATCAAGAAAGGAATATATTTTTTTATGAAATATGCAGAAATGGCAATAAGTGTTACAGATTTAAACAAATATATAAAAGATAAAATAGCAGATGACGAATATTTAAACAATGTTCTAATAAAAGGAGAAATATCAAATTTCAAACATCATTATACAGGACATATGTATTTTACATTAAAAGACGAAAATTCATTAATAAAATGTATAATGTTCAAATCATATGCTCAAAAATTAATGTTTGAACCTAAAGATGGGACAAAGGTATTTGTATTTGGAACTGTATCTGTCTTTGAAAGAGATGGGATATATCAAATATATGTAAAAGCAATGGAAGAAGATGGTGTAGGAGATTTATATACCAAATATCAAAAATTGAAAAAAGAATTAGAAGAAAAAGGATTATTTGATATAGAAAATAAAAAGAAAATACCATTAATGCCAAAAGTTATAGGAGTATTAACTTCGCAAACAGGTTCTGTTATTAGAGATATAATAAATGTATCAACAAGAAGAAATCCAAATGTTTATATCCGACTATTACCAGTACCAGTTCAAGGAGAAGGTGCAGCAGAAAAAATAGCCAAGGGTATAGAATATATGAATGAAAATAACTTAGCCGATGTATTGATACTAGCAAGAGGAGGAGGCTCGCTAGAGGATTTATGGCCATTTAATGAAGAAATTGTAGCATACAGTATATATAACTCAAAAATACCAATAATTTCAGCAGTAGGTCATGAAACAGATTTTTCAATATCTGACTTCGTAGCAGACTTAAGGGCTCCAACTCCATCAGCGGCTGCAGAATTAGCAGTTCCAGACATTTATGAATTAAAACAAAAAATAAATACATATCAAAATAGATTAAAAATATCTTTGACTAAAAAGGTAGAAATAATGAAATTGAGATATGAAAAATGTATGTCAAGCTTTGTATTTAAAGAACCAACGAGAAGAATTAATGAAAATTATATAAAATTAGATGCATACATAAAACAGTTAGAGAACTTGATAAATACTAAAAATGAAAAAGAAAAAAAGAGATATGTAGAATTAGTTGCAAAATTAGATACATTAAGTCCACTAAAAACTTTAATGAGAGGTTATTCAATAACAGAAAAAGAAGGTAAAATAGTTAAAAGTATAGGGGAATTAAAAAAAGATGACAATATTGATATACGATTAACTGATGGTAAAGTTCAAGCTAAAGTTTTATAAATAATTTGAAGACAATAAAACATATTTATAAAGAAAATAAATAGTAGTAGAGTATTAGAAAAAATAATAAAATTTATGTCTCAAGTCATAATGACAGCAGGACAAGAAGGGGGTATAATCAAATATGAAAAAGAATTTTGAAGAGCAAATAGAAGAATTAGAAAATATAATAAAAGAATTAGAAGCGGGAAAATTAAACTTAGATGAATCAGTTGAAAAATTTGAAGAAGGAATGAAAATATCAAAAGAATGCAGTAAAATGTTAGAAAGTGCAGAAAGAAAAATTACAATATTACTAAATAAAGATGGAAATGTTGAAGAAGAAAATTTTGAAGCAAAAGAGTAATAAAATATAGATAATATAAATTAAATATAAGAAAAGTTATTATGCTTTTTTAGAAGAATACTTTTACATGTTATATTATATGGGTATAAGATAAAAGTTAAAAATTTTATATAAAAAATATTATCTAAATTTGACAAGATAAGAGGGGGAAAACAATGAATACATTTATGGATTTTATACAAAACAAATATATATACATACCATTTTTTCTATGGTTTGGAATACAATTATTTAAGTTGATATATGATTTAGTAACTACTAAAAAATTCAATTTTAAAAGAATAATGGGAGCAGGAGGAATGCCAAGTTCTCATTCAGCAGTTGTTGCGGGGATAGCAACATTAATTGGAAAATATGAAGGTGTAAATTCACCTATATTTGCATTAGCATTTATAGTTGCATTTATAGTTATGTATGATGCCTGTGGAGTAAGAAGAGCTGCAGGAAAACAAGCAAAATTATTAAATAAACTTATAGAAACACCAGGATTAACAGGAGTGCAAGTTTCAGAAAAATTAGTAGAAGTACTAGGACATACACCAGTGCAAGTAATAGTAGGGGCTTTAATTGGTGTAGGAGTAGGTTTAATAGCGTAAATTTTAGCTATATAGAAAGGAGCGAAAAATGACTGATATAGAAATTGCTAAAAGTGTAAAATTAGAAAAAATCACTAAAATAGCTAGTGAAATAGGAATAAGCGAGGAAGATATTGAGCAATACGGAAGTTATAAAGCAAAAATATCTGAAAATGTTTTTGAAAAAGTAAAGAAAAATAAAAATGGAAAATTAGTATTAGTAACAGCTTTAAGTCCTACACCATTAGGAGAAGGAAAAACTACAGTTTCAATAGCTATTGCAGATGGATTAAGAAAAATAAATAAAAAGTCAATTTTAGCATTAAGAGAACCATCACTAGGTCCTGTTTTCGGAATAAAAGGAGGGGCAACTGGAGGAGGAAAAGTACAAGTAGCTCCAATGGAAGATATAAATTTACATTTTACAGGAGATATTCATGCAATTACTTCAGCAAATAACTTATTATCAAGCATAATTGATAATCATATATATTTTGGTAATGAATTAAAAATTAAAAAAGTTGTATGGAAAAGATGTGTTGACTTAAATGACAGACAATTAAGAGTTATAGAAACAGGACTATCAGGAGAAAAAAATATTGTTCCAAGACAAGATAGTTTTGATATAACAGTGGCATCAGAGATAATGGCAATATTATGCCTAGCAGAAAATATAACGGAATTAAAAGAGATGTTAGGGAATATATTAGTTGGATATGATGAAAATAATAAGCCAATCTATGCAAAACAATTAAAAGCAGAAGGAGCAATGGCAACATTATTAAAAGATGCAATAAAACCTAATTTAGTACAAACATTAGAACAAACCCCGGCAATTATACACGGAGGCCCATTTGCAAATATTGCTCACGGATGCAATAGCATTAGAGCAACAAAATTAGCATTAAAATTAGGAGAATATGTAATTACAGAAGCAGGATTTGGAGCAGACTTAGGAGCCGAAAAGTTTTTAAATATAAAATGCAGAAAAGCTAACTTAAAACCAGAGGCAGTAGTTATTGTAGCAACTATAAAAGCAATAAAGTACCATGGAGGTATAGAAAAAGATAAAATTCAAGAAGAAAATATAGAAGGAATAAAAAATGGAATAGAAAACCTATATAGGCATATAGACAATATAAAAAATAAATTTGGATTAAATGTAATAGTTGCTTTAAATAGATACAATTCTGATACAGAAGAAGAAGTTAAATATATTAAGGAAAGTTTAGAAAAAAAAGGAATTGAATTAAGTATAGTAGAAGGTTGGGCAAAAGGTGGAGAAGGAGCAGTAGATATAGCACAAAAACTTGTGGATTTGGTTGAAAAAGAAGAAAAATTTAAATTTACTTATTCTCTAGAAGATAATATAGAAGAAAAAATTAAGAAGATAGCTAAAAATATATATGGGGCAAAAGGCGTAATTTATGAAGAAGAAGCTAAACAAAAAATTGAGCAGTTTAAGGCCGAGGGATATGGAAACTTACCTATATGCATTGCAAAAACTCAATACTCATTTTCAGATAATCCTAAAAATCTAAAATGTGATGACAAATGCTATATAACAATTAGAAACTTAGAATTAAAAGCAGGAGCAGGATTTATAGTAGCTCTAGCAGGAAAAATAATGACAATGCCAGGATTACCTAAGCATCCATCAGCAGAAAGTATTGATATAGACGAAAAAGGAAATATTCTGGGAATATTTTAAAAATGTAAATGAGAAAGGATATAATGTTAGGAGGAAAAATTAAACATGGAATGGAAATGTTGTAAATGTGGAAATAATGAATTTGAAAAAGACCAATTTCAAGCAACAGGTGGGAATTTTTCAAAAATATTTGATGTTCAAAATAAAAAATTTATTACAGTAAGTTGCAAAAAATGTGGTTATACAGAATTATATAAATCTGAAGTTTCAGCTGGAATGAATGTATTAGATTTTTTAATGGATTAAATGTATTAATTTGTAATAAAAAGAAAAAAAGTTTGGAAGAAAGTAAAAATCTTTCATTGCTATGTTACTTTTAAGTGAAGTGAGAAAGGAACGAATTTTTTATGAATTTAAGAGAACAGATTTTAAAATATAAACCATATAATGAACAAGAAGAAAATGATAGAGAAATGATGTTAGAATATATAGACACATTTAAAGATGTTTTAACAAGAGAAAATAGAATGTGTCACTTTACAGCTTCTAATTGGATTATAAATAAACAAAGAACAAAAATACTAATGGCATATCATAATATATATAAATCTTGGGCTTGGACGGGTGGTCATGCTGATGGCAATGAAAATTTATTAGAAGTAGCATTGAAAGAGGCAACAGAAGAAACTGGATTAAAAAATTTAAAAGTATTAAGTGATGGAATATATGCAATAGAAATACTTACAGTAAATAGTCACATAAAAAGAGGCAAATTTGTACCAGCTCATTTACATCTAGATTGTTGTTTTTTATTAGAAGCAGATGAGAATGAAGAATTAAAAATAAAAGAAGATGAAAATAGTGGAGTTAAATGGTTTGATATAGATAAAATTATGAATGTTACAAATGAAGAACAAATGAAACCAATATATATGAAGTTGAATAAAAAGATATTTGAAATATAAAATCTTATGAAGTAGAATGATATATTAACAAGGGTGATACTAAATATAAAAACAAAGTCTTTGAAATATTATATTTTCAAGACTTTGTTTTTGTATTATTTAGCTTTTTACAAAATAGCACCAAGGAGCAATATTCCAATTATATCATTATAAATTTTATCAAACTGAGATAAAGGTAAAGGATTTTCGCCAATACCAGCTTCAACAGTAAATCCTGGCTTATTATAATTTTGAATAAACCAATCTTTAAACCCAGCAAAACTAGAATTATAAGGAGTAGAGGCTAACTTATATCCACTAGCAATAGAAAATTTTTTGCCAATCTCAAAACTTCTAGGAGGCATATAATTTAAAAATTTCCAATAAATTTCTTGTCCTTGAGTATGAAAAGCTATAACTAAATCAAAATTATTCATTAAAGTAAAATTGTAAATAGCTAAAGCTTCAGGTTCTGTAAGGGGTCCGTAACCAACGAAATCTCGTGGAGCTGGTCCGTGTAAAACCTTGGGAGTATTTTATTTGTTTAGCTTGTTCCCAGTTTGCAGGAAATTGCAAGTTTAAATCCACACCTTTAATATTTGCCTTCCAACCAGAAGGAAAAGGTATATTAGAAAAATTACTAGCAATATTAAAACAATTACGATATACTCCGAGAATTTTTATTTATATTACCAGTCACTAAATTTACTCCATCAGGATTTACCATTGGCATAATATAAATAGAACAAGAATTGAATAAATCTTGAACAGAGTAATTGTAAATTTTACTGTTTGAAACATATGCATTGCAATAATCTTCTATGAATTTCATTAATAATACAGAAGTAATCCATTCATTTGCGTGAAAAGAAGCAGAATAAAAAACTTTTTTATTTCCAGTTCCTAGTCTAATAACATTAATAGGATTGCCTAAGTTACTTACTCCAACAGATTTAATATCTAAAAAAGGAAACTTTCGATATAATGTGTTTAAATTGGAATTCAATATGTAAGAACTGTAAGCTACATTTGTTGGTACTATAAAATTATTCATTAACATCACCTGTTTTTATTATATGTATTTATAAAAAATTAGTTAATATAAATTTTTTGAATATAAATAAAAAAAAGAAATAATATACATTAGGAGGTTTTAAGATGTTAAAAATGAAAGAATTACAATATCCAATAAATGCATTAGAGCCATATTACAATAAAGAGACGTTAGAAATTCATTATAATGTATTATACAAAGGATATGTAGAAAATACTAATAAAACAGAGGAAAAGTTAAAAACTGCAAGGAGATTACAAGACTTTAAAAATATAAAATGTTTAGAAAAAGATTTATCATTTTTTGGTTCAGGAGTAATTTTACATGAATTATTTTTTGAAAATATGGGACCGGCAATTCCTACAAGTCCCAATAAGAGTTTAATGGAGCAAATAATAAAGGATTTTGGAACATATGAAATATTTAAGGAACAATTTACAGAAAGCTCAACAGTAGTAGAAGGAGCAGGCTGGAATTTGTTAGTATGGGTGCCTAGATTTAATAAACTAGAAATATTACAATGTGAGAAACATCAAAATTTAACATTATGGGGGTGTAGACCATTATTAGTTTTAGATATGTGGGAACATTCATATTTTTTACAATATAGAACTAATAGGTCAGAATATATTAATGCTTTTTGGAATATTGTTAATTGGAATAGCGTAAATAGAAGATGGGAGAATAAATAATAAATAAACACACTATATTTTGCTTTATATAGCAATATAGTGTGTTTATTTATATATTGATAACATTTGGTGGAGATGAGGAGAGTCGAACTCCTGTCCATAATATCTTCCAAATGAATCTCTACAAGTTTAGTTTGTTTTTTATATTCATTTTAATTACACCAACAAACAGGTTTAATTAAAATATAGCTTTTTAAAATACCCACCATTATAAAAGCAATAATGGTTTTGTTTCCTACAAATATGACACTTTATCTAAATGCGTAGGAACATTTAGCAAAGCGTAGCTGCAACTAGGCAGCTAAAGCGTACTCATTATTATTTTCTGCGTTTATTTTTAATTTCCCGTTTTTTAAAGTGGCCAACGAGAATCCACTACTTGCTATTCATTTTTCTAATAATATGTCGAAACCATTACATCCCCATATATAATATATTTATTAAATATAGAGTTAAACAATATTATTATACTATAAAATAT
>CATYUF010000035.1 GCA_958413095.1 uncultured Clostridium sp. | reverse complement strand
GTCAAAAAATCAGAAAAATGATATATACAACCAATACAATAGAAAGTTTAAATAGTTCGTATAGAAGATTAAACAAAGCTAGAAATGTATATCCTTCAAAAGATTCGCTTATGAAAGTATTGTATTTATCTACTAAAAAGGTAACAAAAAATTGGACATCAAGAGTTCCTGAATGGGGAGAAACTTTAAGAGAATTAGAGATAATGTATGAAGGAAGAATATAAAAAGCAAAAACTGTAAAATACAATTTTTGCTCATAAAATAATATATAATTTCATAAAAGGTAAAATCGATTTACACAAAAAAATTTACACACTCTAATTTTTTAATATACTATTATTAAAGTTTTTTGTAATTGTATAAATTTTCATAAAAATAAAAATACCTTATTTGATATAATATTATATCAAAGAGGTATTTTTGTATATAAAATGTATAAAAACCAAATATGTCAAAATAAAAATAAAAATTTTGCAAATAAAACCAATTAAAAATGGTAAAAATTCAAATATGAATAAAGAACTTATTAAATAAGCAAAAATACAACATAAAATAGGAATTAATATATATTTAAAAATACTAATTGAATATTTTATTTTTTTTCTTAACTGAAAACTGCTAATAGTAAAATTAACTAATTCGCTAACAAAAATACTTAATATATATCCTGGCATACCAAATTTAGGAACCACAAAATATATAATTAAGATAGTTATGACCAAATCAATTATATTGCAAAACATAACACCAACTTGTTCATTTATTCCTTTTAAGACATTATCGATTATATTATCAATATAAATAAAAAACACCAAAGGAGCCAGAATTTTAAGCCATTTAGCTATTTCAATATTTTGATAGATAACTAAACTTAATTCATTCGCAAAAAAGAAAATTACACCAGCTATACATATGGAAAATAAACAAGTATTTTTAAAAACAGTATTGCAAACAGTATTCATTCTGTTATAGTTTTTTCCAGCAAGTAATCTGGAAAATTCAGGAACTAAAAGACCACTAAAAGAGAAAATAAATACATTTGCAAACATCAAAATAGGCATAACCATTCCATTAATTAAACCATATTGCGATACAGCTATAGAATATGTAATTCCAGACATAGAAAGTCTAGTAGGAATAAGAATTTGTTTAAGAGAGGAAAGCCCAGACTTTATACAAGATGTTATAGCAATTGGAAAAGAAATTTTAAAAATTTTTCTTTTCATTTGTATAGGTAAACTTCTTTTATTAATATATTTTTTTCTATCCACTAAATAAAAAATAGAATTTAATGAAAAAGAAAAAAATTCGGATATGACATCAGCAATAATTAAAGAAATACAAATTGCTTCTATTCCGTTTTGTAAATTAAAATGCAATAAAATTATAGTAGCAATAATTTTCGCACTTGTTTCTAAAATTTGAGATATAGCTGATTTATATGATTTTCCTACTGATGAAAAATAGCCACCAAAAACAGATGAAATGGAAATCAAAGGTAATCCTATAGCTATT
The DNA here is from genome assembly GCA_958413095.1 of uncultured Clostridium sp. Lineage (GTDB taxonomy): Bacteria > Bacillota > Clostridia > TANB77 > CAG-508 > CAG-269. The sequence continues at coordinate 17,215 of CATYUF010000035.1, read as the reverse complement.
GCATAAATAGGACGAGGAGATACTGAATTATTAAGCCAGTAATAGGAAACAAAAGGAGCAAAAATAACAATAAGAAAAGACGCTAAAATTCCTAAAACCAGAGCAAAAATAATACAAGTTTTTACAACTTTTAACCCATTAACATAGTTTCTTTTTTCAAATTCTTCAGAAACAAGGCAGGTGCAAGCAGTTCCAATACCAGATGTAGCAATAGTAATCGCAAACATATAAATAGACATAATAAGACTAAAGATGCCTAAAGTTTCAGAACCTACTTGGTTTGCAACATATATATTAAAAATAAGACCAATACCACGCATTAAAAGAGAGGTACTGGTTAAAATAATACCATTAATAAAAAATAATTTTGTTCTTCTCAAAATATCACCATTTAATAATATTTTGAGAAAGAAAAAATATGACAAAATATTATGAGATATTTATATATGAAAACATTGCAAAAACAGTCTAAAATTTATTGTTTTAATATAATTTTAAAATTTCTAATATAATTATTTCTGAATTGACCATAAACTTGTAGTAACACAAGAACTATCAACACTTGCAAGAATTCGTATATCATTACCAGTATTATTTTTAAATTTAAAATCATAACTACCATAAGCAACAGCTGCATCTTTATCTTTTTTTACATAAGGAACTTTATTACTATGAGGGTGACGTTCTACAATTTCCAAATTAGGAACAGCCATAACAGCATTATACAAAGTACTACTAATTTGACAATTTCCACCTCCATAGCCCTTTTTCTTATTTCCTTTATTATCAAAAATATCAGCTTTTTGATATCCTTTATCACTAGTCGCGGGACCTACTGTGGCACAAAAAGAAAAGGTTTCGCCATTTTTTACAATCGTTCCACTTAAAGAAGAACAAGTAAGTTGAATATTATGTTGTCTTTCACTATCTTTGGAATAAAGTGTAGTAGAAAAAGTAGAAATTTCTATTTCTTTGGGTTCAGGCTCTTGACTTGAAATATTAGAAGACCTATTTTGAGAATTATTATCAGAAGAATCATTGTGCAAATGATTGCTTGAAGAATTAGATGTATTATTAGGAATAGAAGAATTAGAGCTTTCATTATTCACATTATTGAATTCATCATTTTTAGAAATAGCAGTTTTATTAGCCTCATATGTGTTATTAGAAGAATTGGAAGTTTTAAAATAGAAATAAAAGCCCAAACTAATTAAAATAGCTAAAATAATAATTACATAAATTATATTTTTTTTATTCATAAAAATCACCAATATTATTATGAGCGAAATTTAAAATAATATTAATTTTTATTAAAAAATAGCTATTGTTTTTTACTTCAAATGGATGTTAAGACTCGTATTCTTCTACAAATAAAGCCTTTGCCAGATAAGGAGTAATTTCATTAATGTCATACCAACCAGAACTTTTACTATCATTTTCAAGACCATTAGGATTAGAAACATAAACCATATTATTACCATCAGTAGCTAATAAAACCATATAGTGAGAAGCAGTTGTCCAACGATTATTATGTGGCTTATTCCATAAACATACAAGAACAGGTCTATTTGTCTTTAAATGTTTTAAAATATATTCATTAGATAAATGAACACTATCAAAATAAAAATCAGAATTTGCTATACCAAAAGTAGAAGATAATTCTTTAGAAATTTTTTCACCATCTAATACAGGTTCATATTTCTTTCTAAGATATTCAGGCGTATAATTTTTTTCATAGCCACTAAGTATAATTGACATAGAAGTTATACCACATCCATTCTCGGCCATAGTTCCACCCCAATAACTATTATTAGCCCAAGAAGAACTGCCATTTTGCTTATATTCCTTATAAGTTTTTTGGTAATTTTTCTCAGTAGTGAAGGTAGAAAAATAGCCATCTTTATTAGAAACTTTTTTACTACCAATTCCAGAATAATTTTTGTTAGAATCCTGCTTTATTATGTCATATTTACTGGTGGATATATTATTTACTTTAGAAACATCATAAATATCATTAATATTATAATCAAATAAATCTAAATTATTTTTTAAATATAAAAATATAAATATTATAATAATCATAAAAAAGAAAAGTAGTTTTTTCTTTTTTAATCTTTTTGAATTTTTTCTATTTTTATTAGAAACATTTTTATTTTCTTTTAAAACTTTCATGAAAATCAAATCCTTTCTTACTTTACTAAAACACAAAAAATAGTGAAATTTGTTTCTTTTAAACAAAAACTCTGATAATCTAAATTTAACTAAATTATATATATAAATGAAAAATAAAGTTTTAAAAAATAATTAAATAAATCTTAAATTTTTCTTACAATTTGAAAGATAAAGATGAAAAGTAAATAACTTTATGCTATAATTCAAACGAAAGAAGGAAAAGAATATGAATATATTGGTATTAGATGATGAAAGAGAAATTGCAGATTTAGTAGAATTATATTTATTAAATGAAAACTATAATATATATAAATTTTACAATTCAAAAGAGGCTATCGAATGTATAAATACAGTAAAACTAGATTTGGCAATTTTGGATGTAATGATAGGAGAAATAGATGGATTTGAAATATGTAAAAAAATAAGAGAAAAAGGTTTAAACTTTCCAATAATAATGCTTACAGCTAAAATAGAAGACAAAGACAAAATAACAGGATTAACTTTAGGAGCAGATGATTATATTACAAAACCATTTAACCCACTTGAATTAGTAGCAAGAGTAAAATCACAAATAAGAAGATATACAAAATATAATGAAAAGATTAATGAGGATAATATAGAAATAAATGGATTAGTTATAAATAAAAAACAACATATATGTAATTTGTATGAAGAAAAAATTGAACTAACACCAATAGAATTTGATATATTATTATATCTAGTTGAAAGAAGAGGAAATGTAGTAAGCTCTGAAGAATTATTTGAAAAAGTTTGGAAGGAAAAATATTTAGATAATAACAATACAGTAATGGTACATATACGAAGGATAAGAGAAAAATTAAAAGAGGATTCAAGAAAACCAAAATTTATAAAAACAGTATGGGGAGTGGGATATAAAGTTGAATAATAATAGTGAAGAGTTTAAGAAGTTAAAAAATAGTATAGCAATAAAAGCAATATTAAAAATATTATTATATACAATTTTAATATTATTTTTACTAGTATTAATAGTAGACGTAATATATAATGACCAAATAGCAGAATCAATATCTGAAATTAGTGAAACATTTTATCGTTTTTTAGTTGCAGATAAACCACTAATAATGCTTATAGTAGTATTTATGACTTTTTTAATAGTATCATATTTTGTGATTAGAAATACTATGAATAATATGATAGCTGTGGTAGAGGCAATGGATAAAATTTTAAAAAATCCAGAAAAAGAAATAAAATTAAATAATGAACTACTTATACTAGAAAATAGACTAAATAAAATAAGAATAGATTTAATTACAAGTAAAAATATAGCAAAAGAAGAACAACAAAAGAAAAATGATTTAATAATGTATATGGCACATGATTTAAAAACACCACTTACATCAATAATAGGATATCTAACATTATTAACAGAAGAAAAAGAAATAAGTACTAATATGCAAGAAAAATATATGAAAATAGTATTAGATAAATCATTAAGAGTAGAAGAGCTTATTAATCAATTTTTTGATATAACAAGATATAATCTTAGAAATATGCCAATAAAAAAAGAAAATATAAATTTATCATTTTTAATAGACCAACTAATAGATGAATGTTATCCGATGTTAGAAGAAAGAAATTTAAAATGTATTATAGATAAGCCAAACAATATAGAATACTTTGGAGATGGAGATAAACTAGCAAGAGCATTTGAAAACCTATTAAAAAATGCAATAAATTATAGTTATGAAAATAGTGAAATTAAAATTGCAATAAAAGAAAACCCACAAGATATACAAATTACATTTAAAAATCAAGGAGAGAAAATTCCAAAATATAAATTAGATAAAATGTTTGAAAAATTTTATAGAATAGATGAATCAAGAACAACAAAAACAGGAGGAGCAGGATTAGGTCTAGCAATAACAAAAGAAATAATAGAACTACATAATGGAACAATAGAAGTCAAAAATGAAGATGAATGGATAGAGTTTAAAATAATATTAAAAACTATTTAAAATCGAATAAAAATTTGATATAATATACGAAATAAAAAAGAAACTAATAGTTAAAGGAGAGATATATATGACAATGCAAGATATAACAAACTATTTAGACCAAAAAGCTGAGAAAAATGAAAAAGAGATAATAATAACATTTTATGAGATAAGAGTAAAAGCAAATTTAACAGAAGAGGAAACAGATGAATTTTTGAGACTATGTAGAACAAGGCTAGAAAATCAAGGATATGATGTATACTTCACAGGCGCAAGATATACATTTGAAGGAAACAAGAAAATAGTACAACCAAATGAGTTAATGGTAGCAATAAAAGAATGATTTTGGTAATTTTGGGGTCGTGATTTTGGGGTCGGAGACAAAAATCATTCAACGAATTAATTTCATTACTTTTAGATATTTATAAGGTTTGAATTTAATTTATGAGGGGATATTTATGAAAAGAGTAATTAATGAAACTAAATTGGGTGAAAAATTTATATATTAAATAATTTAAACTATAAGATAAGCCAAAATATATGCAAAATTAAAAGGTAAAAGAATATATTATTTAGAAAATATTAAATAAAAGTAAATAAGAAAGAAGGAAAACATATGGGGATTTTAGGAAATATATTGTGGTTCATATTTGGGGGATTTTTTAGTGGTATATCTTGGACTTTATCTGGAGTATTATGGTGTATTACAATAGTTGGAATACCATATGGTAAACAATGTTTTAAGTTTGCATCATTAGCATTTGCACCATTTGGAAAAGATATAGAATATGGTGGAGGAGTACCATCTCTATTTGCCAATATAATTTGGATTATTTTCTTTGGTATTCCCATGGCTATTGAAAATTTTCTTTTTGGTTGTTTATGGTGTATAACGATAATTGGAATTCCATTTGGAATGCAATTCTTTAAAATTGCAAAACTATCATTAGCACCATTTGGGGCCAAAGTGAAATAAGATTTGCTAAAGTAATATAAATAAAAACAGGAGAGAAATATATATGACAAACATATTAATTCATGGATTAGGACAAGATGAAAAAAGCTGGGAAGAAATAAAAAATAAATTAGAGATTAAAAATGCACAAGTAAAGACACCTAATTTATATAAACTTCTGAAAAATTATCAAAGTAATTATAAGAATTTATATAAAGTATTTGAAGATTATTGTAATAATTTAAAAGATAATGAATTAAATTTATGTGGATTATCACTAGGTGGTGTTCTTGCTATTGATTATGCAATAAAGTATCCACAAAAAGTGAAATCATTAATATTAATTGGAGTACCATATAAAATACCAAAAGTTATTTTTAAAATTCAAAACTTAATTTTTAAGTTTATGCCTAAAAGTATTTTTGAAAATAGAGGATATCCTAAAAAAGATTTTATTAACTTAATTAATTCTTTATCAAAATTAGATATACCAAATAAAGTAAATAAAATAAAGTGCAAGACTTTGATTATATGTGGTGAGCAAGATAAAGTTAATCTTAAAAGCCTAAAACAGCTTAATGATAATATAAATCAAAGTGAACAAAGAATTATTAGAAATTCAAAACATGAAGTTAATATAGAAAATCCAATAGAACTTTCAAATGAAATAATAAAATTTTTTGATTTAAAATAAAAGACCGAACTTGGGATTAATGTAAATGAGTTATTAAGTGGGGAAGTAATAAAGATGGAAAATTATGATAAAAAAGCAGACGAAAATTTTATAAAATTACAAAAGGAAAAAGAAAATAGTGATAAAAGATTATTATTCATTGAAACAATAATGGAAAGCATTATGACTATATCTTTTTTATTAATGATACTTTTGTCAATATTTGCTATTGAAAATAATATATGGAGAATAATTACAATAGTGGTAGGTATCATAGTATTTATAGTAAGTATAAGTACATGTCTTTTGATTGAACAAAAAGCAGGATATTATCAATGTGATAATTGCAAGTATAAATATATTCCTAGTTATAAACAAGTGCTATTTGCAATGCACTCAGGAAGAACAAGATATATGAAATGCCCTAAGTGTCATAAAAAATCTTGGAATAAAAAAATTCTTGATTAATTAGAAATAAAAAATTACTTTATATAAAAATATAGAGTAATTTTTTTATTTATGATATAATGCTATAAAGTAGAAAGCTATCAAGGAGATGAGATATATGGCAAAAGACTTAATAATAAGAAGTAGTACTGAAGAATTTATAACATTTAAACTTCAAGAAAAAGAAAAAGGAATACAAGTTAGATATGAAAATGAAACTTTGTGGATGACACAAAAAGCAATGTCAGAATTATTTGATACAGGAATTGATAATATAAATGTTCATTTAAAAAATATATATGATTCCAATGAATTAGATAAAGATTCAACTATTGAAGAAAATTCAATAGTTCAAAAAGAGGGAAATAGGCAAGTTAAAAGAAATGTTAAATTCTATAATTTGGATGTTATTATTTCTATTGGCTATCGTATCAATTCTATAAGAGCAACACAGTTTAGAAGATGGGCAACTAATATACTAAAAATATTTACTATTCAAGGCTATGTATTAGATAAAGAAAGAATGAAAAACGGCTCATTTATTGATAATGATTATTTTGAAAAATTATTAGAAGAAATAAGAGAAATAAGGCTATCAGAAAGAAGATTTTATCAAAAAGTTACAGATATTTATGCAACAAGTATTGATTATGATTCAAAATCTCCAATTTCAATTAACTTTTTTAAAAAAGTACAAAACAAAATGCACTATGCTATATCGCATCAAACAGCAGCAGAAATAATATATGATAGGGCTGATTCTGAAAAAGATAATATGGGACTTACTTCTTGGAAAAATTCTCCTAATGGCAAAATTATGGAATCTGATGTGGTAATTGCCAAAAATTATTTAAATCAAGATGAAATACGAGATTTGGAAGGAATCGTAAGTGCATTTTTAGAAATCGCTGAAATTAGAGCTAGGAAACATATTCCTATGACAATGGAAGATTGGGCAAATAGAATAGATAAATTTTTATTAGCAGATGATAGAGATATTTTGAAAGATGCAGGTAGAATATCGCATGAAATTGCTTGTGATAAAGCATTAACAGAATTTGAAAAGTATAGAGTTAAACAAGATAAATTATATAAATCGGATTTTGATTTATTAATTGAAGAAGCAAATAGTACAGAATAGTAAATTATAATATATAACTAAAAACAAAATAGTAATTTGTCGCTGAGATTAGATTTTAAATTTTAAGGAGCAGAATATGAGAAAATTAAATTTAATTGTAGTATTTAATAATAATTTAGAAAAAGTACTTTTTTGTATTAGAGCGAAAGAACCATATAAAGGAATGTATAATTTTGTTGGTGGCAAAGTAGAAGAAAATGAATCGAATGATGATGCGGCATATAGAGAGTTATTTGAAGAAACAGGAATATCTGATAAAGATATAGAATTAGACCATTTCATGGATTTAAATTACTTTAAATATGAAAATAATATACAAGTTTATTATGGTATTTTAAAACATGAAGTAAATTTGGTAGAAGAAAAAAATAAATTAAAATGGGTAACTATAAATGATGAACTGCTAAATAATTCTAAATTTGCAGGAAACTATAATATACCTCATATCATAAGACAGATAAAAGTTTATTTAAAAAATGGTACGGAAATTGATAAATACTAGAAAATGAATAAAAAGGTGAGTATATTATTTTGAATATATTCATCTTTAAAATTATGTAAATTCAATGAAATATAGTATAATATATGTATAGTTCTGTATATTGCAAAAAATGAAATATGAGGAGGAGATTTTTTGGAAGAGTTATTTGTTGAAAATGTAGTAAATGAAACTACAGATTTTTTAGACAATAACCAAAGAATAAAATTAAAAGAAATACTTGCAGAAATATGTATATATTATAGAATTGAGAAATTGGAACAAAGTCAAAAAGAAGAAACACAAAAGAATAATACAGATGTTTTAAACCTATTTATATCATCTAAAGAGATTGAAGGTTGCTCAACAAGAACTTTAAATTACTACAGAGATAATATAAATAAAATGTTTGATACTGTAAATCTTCCAATAAAAGAAATTACTACTGAAATATTAAGAAACTATTTAGCCGATTATAAAAGTAATTCGAATGCAGGTATGGTAACAATAGACAATATAAGAAGAACGCTATCAAGTTTCTTTGCTTGGCTAGAAAGCGAGGATTACATTGTAAAAAGTCCAGTTAGAAGGATTCATAAAGTAAAAACGACTAGAAGAGTTAAAGAAACACTAACAGATGAAAATTTAGAAAAATTGAGAGATACTTGTTCAAATGTAAGAGATTTAGCAATATTAGAACTATTAATTTCAACTGGTATGAGAGTTGGTGAACTTACTAGATTAAATATATCAGATATGAATTTTCAAGAAAGAAGTTGTATTGTTTTAGGTAAAGGGAATAGCGAAAGAGAAGTCTATTTTAGTGCAAAGAGTAAAATGTATATAAAGAAATATCTAGAAACAAGAACTGATGACAATGAAGCATTATTTGTATCACTCATAAAACCTTATAACAGATTAGGAATATCAGGAATTGAAATTGTTATTAGGAATTTAGGAAAGAAAGCAAATATAAACAAAGTACATCCACATAAATTTAGAAGAACAATGGCAACTATGGCTATTGATAAAGGAATGCCAATTGAACAAGTGCAAAAACTATTAGGGCATATAAAAATAGATACAACAATGGAATATGCAATGGTAAATCAAAGCAATGTCAAAAATTCACATAGAAAATATATTAATTAAATGTATGAAGCAAAATGTCGGAAAATGTAGACAATTCAATGTTTTTGTAATATAATTACTGTATCAAAAAGGAGGAGTTTCAATGGAAGAAAAGTTAGACGTATTAAATGAACGAGGGGAGTTTACAGGAAAGGTAGCTACAAGAGAAGAATGCCATAGGGAAGGATTGTGGCACAGAGCTGTATATGGATTTATAATAGATAAAAATTCAAATGTATTATTGCAAAAAAGAAGTCAAAATAAAAAATTATGGCCTAATAAATGGGATGTAACTGTTGGAGGACATGTGGATGCAGGTGAATTTGGAAGGCAAACGATAATCAGAGAGTGTAAAGAAGAACTTGGGATTGATGTAAAAGAAAATGAAATAAAATATCTAATATCTTCTACATCTGTGTATGAAAAGAATAATTATTCAAATAAGCACTATGATGAATGTTATCTGATTTTGAAAGATGTTGACATTACAAAGTTAAAACTTCAAAAAGAGGAAGTATCTGATGTTCAATATTTTTCCAAAGATGAACTATTAGAAAGAATAGAAAATAATTTTGATGGCTTAACAGAAAAAACTGGTTCATGGCATTTTTTAAAGAAAATATTAGAAGATGATAGGATAAACTAGAATAAAAAATACAAACTTAATATGGAGGTAAACTATATGCTGAGCTTACACTATGATTTAGATAATGAAAAAGTAAAATATTTAATTAGTACAGATGAAAAATTAGGTAAGTTAATTCGATATATAAATAAAACTGAATTGATAATTGAAGAAGATGGCTTTAAATGTATTGTTAAGTATATAATAGGACAGCAAATTAGTGATAAAGCTCGTGAAACTATTTGGCAACGTGTATGTGCAATTTTGAAAAATATAACACCTGAAAAGATACTAGCGATAAATGATAATGAATTAAGAAAAGTAGGATTATCAGAACGTAAAATTAATTACATAAAAATATTAGCATCAGCTGTTATCAGTGAAGATATAAACTTTTATGATTTTAAGGAACTCACCAATGAAGAAATTATAAAAAAGTTAACTGCATTAAAAGGTATTGGTCAATGGACTGCTGAAATGTATTTGATTTTTTCATTAGGAAGAGAAAATGTACTTTCAAAAGGGGATGGAACAATTAGACGTACAATACAGTGGATGTACGATTTGGAGAAATTACCATCTTCGGAAATATTGCTTAAATATTTTAGCAGTTGGACTCAGTATGCAACAATTGTATCATCATATCTTTGGAAATCAATTGAATTAGGATTGGTGCAAAAACCTTTTAATGAGATTATATCAAATTAGGAGGCTAAAAGTATGGATAATGGAAAATTATATTGGATGAATTATTCTATTAATATTGCTAATGGTTCAAAAGATAATAATCTGCGTGTGGGTGCTGTTTTAGTTACAGAAGATAATAAGCTAGTTTGTTCTGCTTATACAGACGAATGTTCTGGTTTATCGTGGTATGAAATATTATTGTCTAAAATAAAAAAACTAAATGTAAATAATGCTTACTATTTATTTTTAACAGTAAATACACTATTTTCGGAATCAGAATTTGACTTAAATAAACTAATGGAAAAAATAGCCATTGAAGAAATATACATAGGTGTTCCAGACCCTAATTTGGCAGATTATTTATCGAATGATCCGATTGGTACATTCAGGAATATTTATCGTTATCCAGACAATTTGCAAAGAATGATATTGCAGCAAAATCTTAATTATTACAGAAATGGTAAACAAAATATAAAATCTAGTCCATATTATTCTGCTAAGAGAATAAGCAATATAGTTATGGAAAAACTACAAGAAAAAGGTATTTTTATTTCTAAAGAAGAATTGCAATCAAATAAACAAATTGAAAAATTAATTCAATTGATTGTTGAAAAGTATAAGTTTAATATAGATGATGCTAGTAAGCTAGTAAATTTGGTAATGTCTGAAGCATTTGATGAGAAATATGCAACATATAATTATTCAGATGATGCTCGTTCACTTAGTGTAGATTGGAAGAATAATTTTTTAATGATATATAACAAACTGTTATTATCTTCATTGGAAAATAAAGATATATTAGATGTTGGTGTAGGAAGTGGTAATGAAGCAATAGCATTATTTTCTGATTGCTCTAATATTACATTTGTTGATATTGCACCAAATGGTTTGAAAAAGATAAAAAAACAAATTCCGAAATCAAATATTGTTGTATCAAGGGCTGAAAAGCTTGTTACATTAATAAATAATAGCTATGATATGTATATATCATTAAGAACATATAATTCGTCTTTTTTTAATGTAAAACAGGCAATTTCAGAAGCATATAGAGTTTTAAAGAAGGATGGTATTATAATTATTTCCATTGCAAATGGTTTTTTATGTCCAGAGAATCAATATATAATTCCGGGATTAATCATTCCAGGAACAGAGTTTGTTGATATTTATAGAGGTTTTGATATGATAGAGAAATTGTCAAGAGAACTTTGGAATAATAGTTTTGAGGATATTCAGTTTTTCCCAACAAAGGTAGAACTTTTTTTAACGGCTAAGGCAAAAAAATGATGTAAAATTTAAAAGGAGGTACTAGATGATTGAACAAAAAACATTTGCTCAGAAAGTAATAGAATTTAATAAAAAATTATCCAAAATATCAATGGAATTACCAGATGGTTTTCAAATGATAAATCCATTTAATGGTAGTCAAAAAGAAATAGTAAATGAAATTTCAACAACATTCTACAAAAGGTTTTATAATGATTGTAATAAACGTCGTATAATATTAGGAAGTTCCCCAGCACGTCGAGGAACGGCTATTACAGGGGTACCGTTTGAGGATGCTGCACATCTTCAAAAAGAAACAGGTATTTTGATTGATAAGTTTTATATTAACAAGTCATCATCAGGTTTTTTATATGATGTAATTGAAAAATATGGTGGATGCAAAAAGTTTTATTTAGATTTTTATATGAATTTTGTCTGTCCTGTTGGTATAGTTAGAACCAATTCGAAGGGAAATGAAGTTAACTGTAATTATTACGATAGTAAAAAATTACAAGAAGCATTGTATTCACTGATTGTTAGTTCAATACAGGAACAAATTGATTTGGGAATTGATACTTCCATATGTTATTGCATAGGAAGTGGAGAAAATTATACTTTTTTATCTAAAATAAATGAAAAATACAAGTTTTTTGAAGAAATCATACCTTTAGAACATCCGCGATTTATAATGCAGTATAATTCAAAACATAAAGATGAATTTCTTGAAAAGTATTTGACAGCTTTAAATCAAAATCATAATAAAGAAAAGGAGATTAATATAGAATATGATAGAGAAAGATAGTAAAATATTAGTTCATTTTGATACTAATGATACAAGTATATATCAGTTAAAAAGAGATAGTATATCATTAATAAAAAAAGAAAGAGTTTTTTTTAATGAAACACTAATACATGACGAGTTATTCAAAAAGATTGATTATGTTATTGAAAAACTAAGAATGATTGTAGAAAAAGTTGATAATGAAAGTGTAAGATTATATGCTACTGGAGTCTTTCAGGAATTTTCAGAAGAAGAACAAACACAATTAATAATACATGTTTTTGTAAATTCAGGCTTATGTTTTAATATAGTAAAGCCTGATTTAGAACAATTTTACATTGAAAAAGGTTTGGAGAAAAGTAACGAAAAAAATATTATTAATGGAATTGTTCAACAGGAATTTAGAAAGGTTGTTATATGTGGTAGTTTTCAACAGAATATGCAAGAAATAGGGAACATTATAGAAATCTTAAACAAACGAAATATTCAGATATTAAGTCCTTGGACAATGGATATTGTTCCAGAGTCCTTAGGTACTGACTTTATTCTTCTAGAAGGTCAAGAGTTAGTAAATGAAAGGGATGGGTGGAGACATAAATATGATCATATGAATAAATTTAAAAAAGCAGATGCTATTATAGTATGTAATCCTGAAGGTAGAATAGGAAAAGGGACTATGTTTGAATTTGGTTTCATGGTAGCGTATTCAAAAAGAATTATTTTTACAAATGAACCTAAAGACTTATCAATTACGTTTCCATATGAGATAGGATTAAATTTTATGTAATATTTTTACAGGGATAGAATAATTTTAAATTTGTTGAAAGAACAGCTTATATAGGAAATCTTTAGCTGTTCTTTTATCAAAAATATAGTTATGCATCTCAACAACAAATTACAAGTTGAAAGGAAGTTTATAATGGGAATATTTGAGAAGTTTAAGAAAAATAATAAAAATGAATTTGAATAAGGCAAAATATTATGATATATTGTGATTAGAAATAAAAAATGGAGGTAGAAAGAAATGAATAAGAAAAAAGGTATTATAATTTCTATAATTGTAGTTGTACTTATCATTATTGCAGTAGGTATTGCATTTGTTTATTCAGCAAAAAAAGAGGTGGAAATTGCTCAAAAAGAATATGAAGAAACAGTAGAAAAATATGGATCAGTAGAAAGAGAAACAGTAGATACTGTAATTGCTAAATTTAATACAGAAATAATGGATAGTGGATTAAATACTCCAGCTACAAATGAATCTATGGTTACAGAAGATGGTCTATATTGGTATGCTTTAACTGAAAATATTTCTTGTTATGTTAGACCCATTGAATTTACAGGAAATCATAAAACGGATAATGCAGAACTAATTTCTATTTATTTTGATAAAGAAGGATACAAAGAAGAAACAGCAATAAATTATTGGAAAAAATTAATTAAAGCTAATAAAGTAGAATTAACAAATGAAGAAATAAATACTTTAGTTGAAGATGCAAAAGCAAATAAGGACAGTGAGGAAATGACTGCTAATGGTAAAGGAATTTATGCTGCTATTATTGAAACAGATAATCACTATGAATATCAAGTTAAAAGACTTTATAAATAAGTTAATGGCAAGAACAAGAGGAATCCCAAAAGGAAACCTCTTTATTTTTTGAATAAAGTATGGTATAACTAAAACATAAAGAAAGGACTACTTAATATGGGAAAAGTAAATGAAGATGAGTTAAAAGAACTATTTATAGAAATAAAACATAATAACAAAATAGCATTTGAAAAATTATATAATAAATACAATAAATTAGTATATGGAATTGCATTTAGCATATTGAAAAATAAACCAGATTCAGAAGATGTAGTCCAGACAGTATTTTCAAAAATATATACTTTAGAAAAAGATAAATTGCCAACAGCTAAAGTAGGAACATGGCTATATAAAGTAACGAAAAATGAAACATTGCTATTTTTAAGAAAAAAAGATAATAATATAGATTTAGATACAATTTATAATTTGAAAAATGAAAATAATGAGATAGATCAATTTATAAGTAGAGATTCTTATAATAAATTGATAAATAGTTTAAATTCTAAAGAACAACAAATAGTATCATTAAAAATATTATCAAATCTAACTTTTGATGAAATTGGAAAATTGCTAGGAGAATCAACTAATACTGTAAAATGGAGATATTATAAAGCCATCTATGCACTAAAAATAACATTAAGCAATTTAGGTATGTTCATAATAACTTTTGTACTTGGCATAATAACATTAAAAGAACAGAAAAAAGGATCACCAGTTATAAAAGAAGATCAAAACACTATTGACGACAATAAAAATGAAGTTGAAACAGAAAATAAAGAAAATGAAAATTTAGAAGATAGTGAAATAATCCAAGAACAAGAAAATACAAATTCATTTGAAAATACTATTATAGAAGAACCAATCGTAGACACCACAAATTATTTAAGTATAGGAATGTTTAGTATTTCAGCTATATTTTTAGTATTAACAATAATTTTTTCGATTTTTTTAGCCAAACACCAACTAAATGCGAAGAAAAAAGCATCTAAATAATAGAAAGGTAAAAGGTGAGGTTATGAAAAAGAAAAATATTATAATAATAGTAATAATTGTGATGTTAGTAATATTATTATTTCCAATTCCAAACAGATTAAAAGATGGAGGAACAGTTGAATATAAAGCTTTACTTTATACAATAACTGATTATCACAAAATAGCACTAGAAAGAGGCAAGACAGAGTATCTGGAAGGAATGAAAATTGAAATATTAGGATTTGAAATATTTAACTCTCTTGAGAAAAAAGAAGAAACAACTTTTACTAATAATGAAGAAAGAATAAAACTAAAAGATTTAAAAATAACAGAAAAAGATGTAGATGCAACAAAATTAGTTAAATTTAATAATGTTTTATATGGCAAGTCTAATGGACTTATTGATTATGCAGGAGATTTAAACAAGTCAATAGGAAAAATAAATATGTTTATAGGTGAAGAATATTTACCTCAATTAGATGGAGAAACTAATTGCAAAGAGTTATTAAATTGTAATGTATTAGAAGCTAATGAAATAAGTATGGTTTTAAATGTTAATAATGTAGCAGTTTTATTTAGAGCAATAAATAAAGAAAATATAAAGACATTAAATGGAGAAATTTTAGATATTGCAGAAGATGTGGAGTATAGTAGTTTTGTAGGAACAATATTAGAAGAAACAACAACATACATGATAGTAGAGCCAAACGAAGATGAAACAGAAAGAAAATCAGCAGACAAGATAAAAATTAATTATGGTACAGATCACATAGATTATCTATATGGAATTGGCAGAAAAGTTGTTATTTATTATACAGGATACATTATGGAATCATATCCAGCACAAATTAATACAGATAAAATATCAACAGATGGTTACGAAGAGTTTAAAATAGAAGTTAAACTATCTGACAAAATTGAAACAAAGAAAATATTAAACAACAAAGATTTAAGTTCAGATAAACAAGATTATAATTTATATTTTTATGGATTAGACGAAGTAAATGTAACTGTAAATAATAAAACAATGCCATTAGAAGATGCCTTAAAGAGTGGAAAAATAACGATACAAGGAATAATACAAAAAGCAAATAAAGATGAAAAAGATGGAAAAATAAAAGCAGGAATGTATAAAGAGGGCGGAAGTATGGAATATCATTATGAAAATTATACAATAATAAAATGTCATTCTACAAGTGGAAATAGAGATGTATATATTGGTATTCCAAGTATGAAACTTAATGATTTAAACTTGTAATAAATAGTTATATAAAAACAGTTAATTATTTGATAATTGCCTGTTTTTATGATAATATATCAATGCAAGGAGATAAATATATGAAAAAGAAAGTTATTATAGGAATTATTATTGTGGCAGTTATACTTTTTACATTAGGAATTATAACAAATTATATAGATAGTGGAAGAGTAACAACAGGACATGAGCCAAAGTATTGTATTAAATTAGTTAGCCAAGATGGAAGCAAGATAACATATTGGGGATTAGGGTACAAAGTAATTAGATATGTAGGAGTTTCTCCTAATGAGCCTTATGAAAATAACATTGGTCTAAAAATGGGAAATTGGTTTATGAAATTTGATTTACCAGAAAACAATTATAAAGCAGAACTAAAAGCAGTAGTTGTAAAAGTAAATGAAAAAAGTATGCTAGTAATGGAAACAGAAAAAGCAAACGAATTAATTAGTGTAGGATTTACAGATGAAGGAAATATTGGCTTAAAAAAAGGTCAAGAAATAGTAATTTACTTTGATGGAATGATTATGGAATCATATCCAGCACAAATTGGTAATGTGCAGAAAATTGAAATAGTACAAGAAAAAAGTAATATAGAAATACCAGATCATATATTAAGATATTGTTATAGTTCAAAAGAAAATGTTGCTGTATCTATAAATGATTTTACTAAAAGTAGTATATCTTTTAATATAGAAGATACCAACAAGCTAGCATATACATACTCAAATGATTATAAAATTTATAAAAAAGTGAAAAATAAGAATTATACAGGTATAGGACATAAAATAGGTGAAGATACAGAAAATTCAACAGCAGGATTTACTGGAACAGGAACTGAATATATCTGGGAAGAAGTAGAAAAAATATCAGATATTGAGAGTAAAAATACAGTTGAAGATTTAGTATATGATCTTCAAAATAAAACTGAAAATGAGCATTATACTGCAATAGGGAAGAAATGCGATTGGACTAAACTATATGGAGAACTAGATGAAGGAGAATATGAATTTGTATTTTCTACCAAAGACTCTTTTTATATAAGAATAAAATTTGAAATAAATAAAAATGGAG